>NZ_VRVD01000171.1:0-8489 GCF_008040015.1 Methylobacterium sp. WL18
GGATCAGCGCGGTCGCGGCCGCGTAGCCGGCGCGGTCGAGGAGCGTCGCCAGCGCGCCGATGCGCAGGGCGAGCGCCAGGACCAGGGCCGCCCCGCCATAGGCGCCAATCCGGCTGTCGCGCATGATCTCCAGGCGCCGTTCGAGCGTGGCGCCGCCCCCGAAGCCGTCGGCGACGTCGGCCAGGCCATCCTCGTGGAGCGCGCCCGTGGCCAGCACCATGACGGCCACCGCCAGGGTCGCGGCCAGGAACGGCCCCAGCCCGATCCACCAACCCACCGTCAGCGTCAGGGCGGCGGGAAGAGCGAGGATCAGGCCGGCGAGGGGCAGCATCCGGGGCAGGGCGGTGAAATCCGGGACCCGGTGCGGATCGGGCTCGCCGGGCAGTTGCGGCACGGGCAGGCGGGAGTAGAACCGCAGGCACCCGGCGAGGTCGTAGAGGGCGCCGCGCCCGGGCCAGTCGGCCTCCCCGCCGGTCTGCCTGTCCATCGCGGTCTCTCCCCCACCGCCCCCGGCGGGGCGAGCCGATCGCGAACGGTCGGGCGGCACAGGATCACTATAGGCGCCCCGATACGCCGCCGTCTCCCCGTTCGCGGGCGCCCACAGGAAATCATCGCCGCCATGACCGACCCCGTTAAGTCCGACGCCGCAAAGACAGATCCGGGCCCGTTCGACGACATCCGCAACCTGCTCAAGGCGATGCCGGGCCCCGACCGGGACGCGCAGGAGGCAGTCGCCGCCCGGGACGCGACCCTGACCAAGCCGGCGGGCTCGCTCGGGCGGATGGAGAGCCTCGTGTCCTGGCTGGCAGCCTGGCAGGGCAAGGCACCGCCGAGCCTCGACCGGCCGCTGGTCTGCGTCTTCGCCGGCAGCCACGGGGTGACGCGCAAGGGCGTCTCGGCCTTCCCGGATGCGGTCAACCGCCAGATGCTCGACAACTTTGCGGCCGGCGGGGCGGCGATCAACCAGATCTGCGCGGCCTACGGGCTCGGCTTCAAGGTGTTCGACCTGGCCCTCGACATGCCGACCGGCGACATCACCGAAGGCCCGGCCCTCGACGAGCGCGCCACCGTGGCGACCATGGCGTTCGGCATGGAGGCGGTGGCCGCCGGCACCGATTGCCTCGGCATCGGCGAGATGGGCATCGGCAACACCACGGTGGCGGCCGCCCTCTACGCCGCCCTGTTCGGTGGCGAGCCCGCCCACTGGGTCGGGCGCGGCACCGGCGTCGATCAGGACGGCCTGGCCCGGAAGGTTGCAGCCGTGGAGGCGGCGCTCGCCCACCATGCCGGCCATCTCGGCGACCCGCTCCAGGTGCTGGCCCGGCTCGGCGGCCGCGAGATCGCCGCCATGGCCGGCGCGATCCTGGCCGCCCGACTGCAGCGCATCCCGGTGGTGATCGATGGCTACGTCGCCACCGCGGCAGCGGCTTTGCTCCACGCCGTGGACCCGACCGCACTCGACCATTGCCTGGCCGGCCACGTCTCGGCCGAGGGCGTCCACGCGGAGGTGCTGGAACGGCTTGGCCTGGTACCACTGCTCGCACTGGGGATGCGGCTCGGCGAGGGCTCCGGGAGCGCCATGGCAATCGGTCTGCTCAAAGGCGCGCTCGCCTGCCACACCGGCATGGCGACCTTCGCGCAGGCTGGGGTTTCCGGGAAGAGCGGTGGGTAGGCGCGCGAACCACGATTCGATGCTATATCGGGCGGACCCGATAACGGATCCGTCGATCCCGCGTTCCTCCCACCAGATCACCTCATCCTGAGGTGGCGCAGCGAAGCGGAGCCCTCGAAGGAGAGCCCCAGGACTCGCGGCGATCCCTGGAGGGCTCCTTCGAGGCCCGTCGATCTCCGATCGCCGGGCACCTCAGGATGTGGGGCGCGGGCGGGATCGCTACGAAAAAAACGATGAACATCACCCAAGCCTTCACCTTCGAGGCGGCCCACCGGCTACCGAACGTGCCCGCGACGCATCGCTGCCACCGGATGCATGGGCATTCCTACCGCGTCGAGCTGACCGTCTCCGGGCCGGTGGATCCGCATACGGGTTGGGTGATCGACTTCTACGATATCGAGAGCATCTTCGGGCCGCTGCTGGCGCGGCTCGACCACCATTGCCTCAACGAGATCGAGGGGCTGGAAAACCCGACCGCCGAGAACATCGCGGCCTGGATCTGGCAGCGGCTGCGGCCGGACCTGCCGGGGCTCGCCCGGGTGCGGGTCGCGGAGACGCCGATGTCCTGGGCGGAGTACGATGGCGACTGACGCTGCGATCATCGGCGACCGATCGGCGCTGGTCCTGTTCTCCGGCGGCCAGGATTCGGCCACGTGCCTCGCCTGGGCGCTCGACCGGTACGACCTTGTCGAGACATTGGGCTTCGATTACGGCCAGCGACACCGGGTCGAGCTCGACCGCCGGGCCGTCCTGCGCGCCGGCATGGGCCGCGTCCAGCCGGCCTGGACCTCCCGCCTCGGGGACGACCACACGGTCGCGCTCGATGCTTTGGGAAAAATCTCCGAGACGGCGCTGACCCGGGATGCCGAGATCGGGTTCGAGGCGTCGGGCCTGCCCAACACCTTCGTGCCCGGCCGCAACCTCGTGTTCCTGACCTTCGCGGCGGCGCTCGCCTATCGGCGCGGCATCCGGCACGTGATCGGCGGCATGTGCGAGACCGATTATTCCGGCTATCCCGATTGCCGGGACGACACGATCAAGGCGCTGCAGGTGGCGCTCAACCTCGGCATGGAGCGCCGGTTCGTGCTGCACACGCCGCTGATGTGGCTCGACAAGGCGCAGACCTGGGGGCTGGCCGAAGCTCTGGGCGGGCGCCCGCTGGTCGAGCTGATCGTGGAGGACAGCCACACCTGCTACCTCGGCGAGCGCGGGGCGCGGCACGCCTGGGGCTACGGCTGCGGCACCTGCCCGGCCTGCCGGCTGCGGGCGGACGGGTTCGCGCGGTTCATCGCGGCCTGAGGCCGTCCACCAGCACGGCCAGAGTCCCCGAAAAGGCCGCCGGGCTCGCGAACAGCCGCTCCATCAGCAGTGCCCCCTCCAGCGTGGCGATGACGTAGCGGGCGAGCACAGCCGGTTCCTGGCCCGGCTGGACGCTGCCGTCGGCCTGCCCCTCACGCAGGATCGTTTCCAGCCAGGCGAGATGCGTTTCGAAGAACGCCGCGATGTCGGCGCGCAGGCGCTCGGGCAAGGCCTCGCCCTCGATGGCCAAAGCCGCGCACAGGCAGCCGAGCCCCTGCTCGACGCCGCCGAGATAGAGTCGGCCATAGGCCACGATCCGGCCGGGACCGTCCGGCACATCGGCGCAGATCGTCGTGAGCGCGGCGTCGTAGCGGGCCGCGTAAGCCGCCACCAGGGCGGCGCCGAGATCGACCTTGGTGGGGAAATGGTGGTGGATGCTCGCCTTGCGGATGCCCACCGCCTCGGCGAGATCGGCGTAGCTGAAGCCGGCATAGCCGCGCCCCCGGACCAGAATCTCGGCTTGGTTCAGCAGCTCGGTCCGTGTGTCTCGCATCGGTCAGACATCGTTTCTGCGGCTCGCGTGAACGTGTGACCGTCCGGGGCCCGCCCCCCAACATGCCACTTGACCACCGAAAGATCTACCTACTTAATGGTAGGCAACAAGACCAGGGAGGTTCCGGCATGACGGCGTCCGCCGTCCATCCAGGCGAATCCGCCGGTGCGGGCTGCACCCTGTCGCGACGTCACGCCCTGTTCGCCGGCCTCTGCCTATGCTGCCTGCCGAGTCTCGGGCGCGCCGCCGAGGGCTTCGCGATGGAAGAGGTCGGCCCCGGCATCTTCATGCGCCAGGGCCTCACGGCGGACGCTTCGCCGGACAACGCCGACGCGATCGCCAATATCGGTTTCCTCGTCGGCCGCGATGGCGTGCTCGTGACCGAGACCGGCGGCAGCCTGGTGGACGGCCAGTGGCTGCGGGCCGAGATCGCCAAGCGCACGCCCAAGCCGATCACCCACGTGGTGCTGACCCATGTCCATCCGGACCACGTGTTCGGGGCGGGTGCCTTCGTGCAGGACAAACCAGTGTTCATCGGCCACGCCAAGCTCGCCGAAGCGCTGGGCGCACGGGGCGAATTCTACCGTCAGCGCCTGATCGAGATGCTCGGCGAGGCGCGCACCGGGCCGGTGGTCTACCCGACCCTCAGCGTGGCCGACACGGCGGAGATCAACCTCGGCGACCGGCGCCTGACCTTCACGGCGCACGGGCCGGCCCATACCAGCTGCGACCTGTCGATGCGCGATTCCGCCAGCGGCCTGCTGTTCCCCGCCGACTTGCTGTTCGTGAACCGGATCCCGTCGCTGGACGGCAGCCTGCGGGGCTGGCTCAAGGAAATCGAGCGGCTGAAGGCCATGGGGGCGACCCGGGCGGTGCCGGGCCATGGGCCGGTCTCGGTCGATCTCGCCCCGGCACTCGACGACTTGAGCGGCTACCTGACCGCCCTGCGCGACGGCACCCGGGCGGCGATCGCCAAGGATGTTTCGATCGAGAAGGCGGTGGCCAGCGTCGCCCGGGACCAGCGGGACAAGTGGGCCCTGTTCGACACCTATCACGGCCGCAACGTCACCGTGGCCTATCAGGAACTCGAGTGGGAATAGTCGCTCGAACCTCCATATTGAGACCAACCGGGAGAAACGCCATGACGCTCAAGACCGCCCACGCGGCAGCGCTCGCCCTCATCCTTGCAACCACCGCCCTGTCGGGGCCCGTCCGGGCCGCCGGCGCCTCGGACACCGAGCAGGAGCGGACCGCGCGCTGGCAGGAGATCGCCAAGTCGATCTTCGGCGACCGCGCCATCGAGACCACAGACAGCCTGGTGAAGATCGATGCGCCGGCGCGCGCGCTCGACGCCGCCCTGGTCCCCATCACCCTGACCATGCCGCAGGACGGGCAGATCAAGGCCGTGTCGCTGATCATCGACGACAACCCGGCGCCCTACGCGGCCCGGTTCGAGTTCGGGCCGGCCGCCGACCCGGCGGAGTTGAAGCTCCGGGTGCGGGTCAACAACTATACCGACATGCACGCCGTGGTGGAGACCCAGGACGGCAAGCTCTACGAGGCCAAGCAGTTCGTGAAGGCGTCCGGCGGCTGCTCGGCCCCGATGGGCATGAGCGACGAGGAGGCCATGAAGGGCATGGGCGACATGCGGATGAAGTTCGCCGAGACGAAGGCCGGCAAGCCCGTGGAGGCGACGCTGATGATCCGCCACCCGAACTTCTCCGGCATGCAAATGAACCAGGTCACCCGCGACTACACGCCGGCCCGCTACATCGACAAGCTCACCGTCTCGGCCGGCGACCGCAAGGTCTTCACGATGACGGGCGACATCTCGATCGCCTCGAACCCGGTGATCAACTTCGCGTTCAAGCCTGACGGCAAGCCGCTCCAGGTCGCGGCGAGCGACAATGCCGGCGGTAGCTGGCAGCACAGCTTCACCCCGCCGAGCCCGACGAACTGACCATGCGGCGCGCATCCCTGATCGGTCGGCTGGCGGCGGCGTTCGCCGCCGTCGGCTGCCTCGCCGCCGCACCGGCCGATTCCCCCGTCAACGTGCCCGAGCCGGAGGGGCTCTATGCCGGCCCGCCCAAGGGCTACACCCCACAGACCCTGAAGGGCGCCGCGGTGGTCGATGCCGACGCGCTCGCCGCCCTCATGGCGGGGCCGGACAAGCCGGTGCTGATCGACGTCGCCGCCCCGGACCGCAAGCCGTCGAACTTCCCCGAAGGCCGCCTCTGGCTGCCGGTGCATCCCTCGATCCCCGGCTCGGTCTGGATGCCGCTGGCCGGGGCCGAGCCGATCGCCCCCGAGCGGGAGGCCCTGTTCTACGCCCGGGTCGCGGAGCTGACCGGCGGCGACACGGCTAAACCCGTCGTGGTGTTCTGCCATGTGGAGTGCTGGGGTAGCTGGAACGCGGCCAAGCGTCTGGTCCGCAAGGGCTATACCGGCGTGCGCTGGTTCCCCGAGGGCGTCGAGGGTTGGCAGGAGACGCACGAGACCGCGACCCTGCGCGAGGACCCGGCCTGGAAGGCTGCGGCCGAACCCCAGGCGGGGCGCTGACCCGCGGGGCGGGGCGGTGTATGAGGAGTCGCATGAAGCGGAACGCGTCCCTCCTCTCGTGTGGTCTAGCGGAGCAGACGTGTCTCCCTCCCCCCTCTGCGGGGGAGGGTGGCCCCCGAAGGGGGCCGGGAGAGGGGAGCGACGGCTCAGGATTGGGCTCTGGCCTGCAGGCTTGGAACGCCCTTTCCTGAAACCGGGCTCCCCTCTCCCGACCCGGCCTGACGGCCGGCCCACCCTCCCCGCAGAGGGGAGAGGGAAACGTGGTGTTTCGGGCGCCATCCGCCGACCCCGATGAGCCGAAAGAGGTCCGAACCATGTCGCAGGTCGTGCAGTCCCGCCGGCTCCGAGCCATCGACATCGGCAAGCGCAAGGCCGAGGGGCGCAAGATCATCGCGCTCACCGCCTACCACGCCCACACCGCCGGCATCGTCGATCCCTATTGCGACTTCATCCTGGTGGGCGACTCGCTCGGCATGGTGATGCACGGGATGGAATCGACCATTCCGGTGACCCTGGAGATGATGATCCTGCAGGCGCAGGCGGTGATCCGCGGCACCGCCAAGGCGCTGGTGGTGGTCGACATGCCGTTCGGCTCCTACGAGGCGAGCCGGGAGCAGGCCTTCCTCAACGCCGCCCGGGTGCTCAAGGAAAGCGGCGCGGGGGCGATCAAGATGGAGGGCGGGGCGCATTTCGCCGAGACGGTGGCCTTCCTAGTCCAGCGCGGCGTGCCGGTGATGGGCCATATCGGCCTGACCCCGCAGGCGGTGAACACGATGGGCGGGTTCAAGGTCCAGGGCCGGGCGCCGGACGACGAGCGCCGCCTGCTGGAGGATGCCCGCGCGATCTCCGAGGCCGGGGCCTTCGCGATCGTGCTGGAGGGCATCGTCGAGCCGGTGGCGCGAACCATCGCCACGTCCCCGCAGGTCGCCGCCGCCACCATCGGCATCGGCGCCTCGGCGGTCTGCGACGGGCAGATCCTGGTGCTGGAGGACATGCTGGGCCTGTCCGAGCGCACCCCGAAATTCGTCCGGCAGTTCGGGTCGCTGCGGGCCCATATCGAGGATGCCGTGAAAGCCTACGCCGACGCCGTGCAGGCCGGTCGGTTCCCGGCGGACGACCACACCTACGGGTAGGGGCGAACACGCGCCCTACGCCGGCGCGCTGGTCCCGGCCGCATCGGGCAGCAGCATCGTGAGCGCGCGCAGGGCCGCGCTGGCCTCCCCCTTCCAGACCAGGCGGGTCCAGTTAATGCGCAGGTGCGACGGCAGCGGATGGCGCTCGATCGCCGTGCTCATCACCGCGTTGTCGAGCACCGCCGCCGGCACGATGGCGATACCGGTGCCGGCGGCCACGCATGCCACGATGGCGTGGTACGAGCTCATCTCCAGAACCCGGTCGTAGGACGCCCCGTCCTCCGCCAGCCACGCGATCAGGCGCTGGCGATAGGAGCAGCCGTGCGGGAACGCCACCAGGGTCCGCCGGCCGGTGCCGGTGCCGATCCCGGGCGCATTCCGGCCGGTGATCAGCACCAGCTCCTCGTCGAAGGCCGGCACCGACGACAGGCTCGAGTGATCGAACGGTTCGGAGACGAAGGCCGCCTCGATCTCGAAGCGCTCGAGTTGCCGGAGCATGGCGCGGCTCGTCCCGGTCTGCAGCTCGATCGTGACGTCGGGGAACTGGGCGTGGAAGGCCGACAGGATCGGCGGCAGCCGCGCCCCCGCCGCGCTCTCCAGCGAGCCCAGGCGCAGGACGCCGCGGACCACGCCGCTGCGCAGCTCCTGTTCGGCCAGATCGGCCATCCGCAGCAGCGTCTCGGCATGGCCCAGGAGAATGCGCCCCGCCTCGGTAAGGTTCAGGCTGCGGCCCTCGCGGCGGAACAGGGCCACGCCCAGACGGGCCTCGAACTGCTTGATGCGGGTCGTCACGTTGGACGGGACCCGGTGCAGCCGCGTCGCCGCCCGCGTCACGCCGCCCTCTCGGACCACACAGCGGAAGATGTCGAGGTCGTCCAGATCCATCGTTCTCATCAAGAGAACCGTACGTCACAAAAATTCATTTTCCAAGAACGCCCCGCGGGTGTTCAAGGGGTGCCGACATGAGTACGCTCCCGCACGCTCCGACCGATCCGAATCGCCCGCCCTGGCCAATCGTCGCCAGCGGCCTCGTCGCCCTCGCGGTCGCGATGGGGATCGGCCGGTTCGCGTTCACGCCCCTGATGCCGCTGATGATGCGCGACGACACCCTCACCGCCGCCGCGGGCGCCGAATGGGCCGCGGCGAATTATGTCGGGTACTTGGTCGGTGCGCTGACGGCCCCCTGGTTCGCCCGCGCTCCGCTCCGGGGCCTCCTGCTCAGCCTCGCCGGCGTGGCGCTGACGACGGTGGCGATGGCGGCGGCCGATCACGC
>NZ_VRVD01000172.1:0-8458 GCF_008040015.1 Methylobacterium sp. WL18
CGCCCGAACGGGCCTGCTGGCCGCGACCGCGCGGGCCGCCGCAACCGGATCGCTCCGCATGCCCCAGGCGATATCGTCGAGTCTGAGGTCCACGCCTGCTCCGGTCATGACGAGCCCAGCCCATCGTCCAGATCCGATCTCCGGGACGAAGCGCTGGATCCCTTAAGCTTCGCGACATCGTGTTCCGAAGGGCGGGAACCATCCTTCGATGCGATGTTCTGACGGGGCAACTCGCCGCCTCCCCCTTCGATACGCCATGCGACGATAGTGCACATCGTAAAACCGTAGGGTCACGGCCCCGGCGGCGCGGCGATCTGCACCGGCCGGACCCGCCTCAAACTTGAAGCCCCGCGTTGTAGGAAGAACCGGCTCAACAAGCCGTCAGCCTGCGGTCGATCGACCCGATTTGGGAGGGTCGATCCCGTGGGATATGACGCAGCCGTGTCGCGGAACGAGACCATGTCCTGCCCGTCGGGCTTCGAACGCCATCATCCGCAGCGCCTCGCGGCTCTGCACGGCTATGCCATCCTCGACACCGCGCCCGAGCCCGCCTTCGACGAGATCGCGCAGATCGCGGCCGCGTCCTGCGGCACCGCGATGGCGCGGATCACCTTCGCGGATGCCGACCGGCACTGGACCAAGGCCGCGTTCGGCCACGCCGCGCCGGACCTCCCCCTCGAAGCCGGCCTCGGCCTCGAGACCCTGAGCCGGGAGGGTGCGCTGGTGGTCCCGGATTGCGGGGCGGTCGCGGGCGACCCGGGCCTGCGCTTCTACGCCGGCGTCCGGCTCGTGACCCCGGACGGCTGGCCGATCGGCACGCTCAGCGTCCTCGACCGCGAACCGCGCAGCCTGACCGGGCCGCAGGTCTTCGTCCTGGAAGCCCTCGCCCGGACCCTGATGAACCTGCTGGAGGCCCGGGCCGCCGCGACGGCCCGGCACCGGGACGAGGCTTTGCTGCAGTCCCGCGCCGAGCGCCTGGAGGCGCAGGTCGCCGCCCAGACCCGGGACCGCGACCGGGTCTGGACCCTGTCGCCGGTGCTGAAGATCGTCTCGGACAAGGACGGGCAGGTCCAGTCGGTCAATCCGTCCTGGAGCCGGGCGCTGGGCTGGTCCGAGGACGAGACGCTGGGCCGGACCGCCCTGGATTTCATCGCTCCCACGGACCGCGAGGCGGCGCGCGAGGCGCTCAAGCCCCTCTGCGAGGACCACCGGGTCGAGGATGTCGAGCTGGCCTGCACGACCCGCGACGGCGACCGGCGGCGGGTGCTCTGGACCGTCGTCCCGGAGGACGGGCTGTTCTACGGCTTCGGCCGCGACATCACGGAGCAGCGCCAGGCCGAGGAAGCCCTGCGGCAATCGCAGAAGCTGGAGGCGATCGGCCAGCTCACCGGCGGCGTCGCCCACGACTTCAACAACCTGCTGACCATCATCCGCTCGTCGGTCGAGTTCCTGCGCCGGCCGGAGCTGGCCGAGGAGCGCAGGCGCCGCTACCTCGACGCGGTCTCCGACACGGTCGACCGGGCGGCCAAGCTCACCGGTCAGCTCCTGGCCTTCGCCCGGCGCCAGGCGCTCAAGCCCCAGGTGTTCGACATCTCCGCCCGGCTGCGCAGCATCTCCGACATGCTCGATTCGGTCACGGGCGCGCGCATCCGCGTGGAGACCGAGCTGCCGGGCACGCCCTGCTTCGTGCGGGCCGACGAAAGCCAGTTCGAGACGGCGCTGATCAACATGGCGGTGAACGCCCGCGACGCGATGGACGGGGAAGGCAGCCTGACCCTGCACCTGGAGAGCGGCCGCCCGATGCCGCCGATCCGCGGCCATGCCGGCGCCCGGGGGCCGTTCGTGGCCGTGATGGTGGTCGATACCGGCACCGGCATTCCGGCCCCGGATCTCGGCCGGATCTTCGAGCCGTTCTTCACCACCAAGGAGATCGGCAAGGGGACCGGGCTGGGGCTCAGCCAGGTCATCGGCTTCGCCAAGCAGTCGGGCGGCGACATCGACGTGGCGAGCCTGCCCGGGAGCGGCACGCGCTTCACCCTGTACCTGCCGCAGGTCGACGCCCCCGCGGAGGTGGCCGATCCCGGCCACGACGACCGCCGCGAGCCGGAGCCGCAGCGGAGCCTGTGCATCCTGGTCGTGGAGGACAATCTCGGGGTCGGGCGCTTCTGCACCCAGATCCTGGAGGATCTCGGCCATGCGCCGATCTGGGCGAAATCCGCCGAGGAGGCCCTCGCCGAGCTGGAGCGGACGCCGGGTCGGTTCGATGCGGTGTTCTCGGACGTGGTCATGCCCGGGATGGGCGGGGTCGCCCTCGCCCGGGCCCTGCAGGCCACCCGCCCGGAGCTGCCGGTGGTCCTGACCTCGGGCTACAGCCACGTCCTGGCCACCGACGACGCGCACGGATTCACGCTGGTGCGGAAGCCCTATTCCGCCGAGCAGCTCGCCCAGGTGCTCCACGAGGCGACCCAGCGCCGGGACGGGAAGGGAACAAGGTCCCCGCTCTCCGGTTGACGCGATGCAGCATGGCGATGGCGTCGCCGCGCTGCTGCCCCTCGTGGGCGTTTCCTCCCAAGACTTCGGGCCGCTCCTTCGGGGGCGGTCCTTTTTTGTGCGGCGCGCATGCGGCCGACAAGGAACAACGCCACCTGCGGCAAAAAGTTCTCAACAATCTCTCATCTTTAGAGCCGTTTCTGACGGACGCGCTCGCTTACGCCGAACCGGTATCGACGTCGGCGGTGCGCGGGCCGAATCCCGTCTCCGTGTCCAGCGCCAGCAGCGCGAAGGACGCGAGCCAGTGCTCGCCCATGTAGTCGCCCGTCACGTGGGGGAGGCCGGCCTCCAGATGCGCCTCCGCGGCGGCCTGGAGCGGCCGGCGGCGGGGATCGTCCGGGCCCAGGGTGGCGGCGAGCGACCGGAAGCACCAGGCGCGGCTGAGGTTCAGGCCGTCGAGATGGGCGATCTTGCCGTCGCTGCGGTCGGTCACGCGGGCGGGCCGGAACAGGGTCGCGGGCCGCCCCGCGGCGAGGTCCGGCAGGAACCGGTCGAACCAGGGCCGGAATTCTTGCGGCGGTAGGAGGCGGCGCAGGCATTCGGCCTCGATCAGCGCCGAGGACAGGAAGTCGTCGCCCCCCGGCTCGCCCCAGGCGGGGCAATTCACGTCGGCCCCGTACCAGCGCTCGGCGGTGGCCCGCAGCAGGTCGGTCAGGGCCGTGTCCTGCGCGCCCTCGGCGTAGTCGGCTTCCAGCCGCAGCGCGAAGGCGGTGTTGAAATGCGTGCCGACCCGCACCGGATAGGGGGCGATCGGCAGGAAGTCCCGGACGCGCTGCGCGATCAGGCCGGTGAGCGGCGCCAAAGCCTCGGCCCAGCGGCGCTCGGGCAGACGGGACAGCGCGTCGGCGAGCTTCAGGAGCCAGGCCCAGCCGTAGGGCCGCTCGAAGCCCAGGGCGGTCGGGGCGGCGAAATAGGCGCATTCCCCGGCGACCTTCTCGGGCACCAGCTGGGCATCGAGATGCGCGCGGATCGCCCCGGCCTGCGTGCCGTCCGGGAACAGCCGCAGCACCCGCGCCAGCAGCCAGGTGCCGTGGACGCAGGAATGCCAATCGTAGCTGCCGTGGAAGACCGGATGCAGCGCGGCGGGCGTGCGCGCGTCCTCCGGGCCCGCCAGGACGTGCCCGGGCTTGTTGGGGTATTCGCGGGTGAGATGGCCGAGGGCGACGGCGGCGAAGCGGGCGCCGATCTCCGGGGTGAGCGCATTCGGCATCGCGGGCTCCCAGTGTGGCGCCGGACGCTTTGCCGGCACAGTCCCGGATCGGTTATCGCAAGCGCGGCGAACCGGGCAGCCCCCGCCGGTGCGCCGTCACTGGGATGTTCCATGCGCCGTGCGCCGATCACCGCCCTCTTCGTCGTGCTCGCGATGCCGGCCGCGGCGGCGCCCGATCCCAGCCGGGACGTGCTGTGGGCCGCACTGAAGACCTGCGTGCTCGCCAAGCGGCTCGCCGACCGGACCTTTCCGTGCCTCTCGGTGGATCTCGGCGACAAGGACCGCCCCGGCACGGCGGTCCTGCGCGCGCCCGGCGAGCCGACCCACATCGTGGTGATGCCCACCGACACCACCGCCGGCCTGGAGGCCCCGGTCCTTCGCGGGAAGCGGGGCACCGCCTATTGGCGGGCGGCGCTCGCGGCGCGCCCGTTCGTGTCGGACGCCCTCAAGGGCAAGCTGCCGCCCGAGGCCGTGGGGCTGGCGGTCAATTCGGCCCGGGGGCGGAGCCAGGACCAGCTCCACATCCACCTCGATTGCCTGAAGCCCAGCGTGCTGGCCGCCGTGAAGGCGCATGGCCGCCAGATCCGCGGGACCTGGACCCGCTTCCCGGTGCCGCTCGCCGGAGATCGCTTCCACGCGATGCGGGTGCCGGCGGCGGAGGCCGAGCGCTTCAACCCGTTCGCGGCCCTGCGCACCCTGCCGGGTCCCCGGCCGGACCTGCACCGGACGAGCTTTGCCGCGGTGGCGACACCCCCGGGTGATCCCGAGCCGGGTTTCCTGCTGCTGGCCTACCGGGCGCCGAGCGCCAGCGCGGAGGACGTGATGGACCATAGCTGCGCCATCGCGTCGGGCCGCGGGGGCGCCTGACGGAGCGGCCTAAGCGGCACCGGCCGGCGGCAGCGCGTCCATGAGCTGACGCAAAAATCCCCGCACCGCCCGGGGCAGGCGCCGGTCGCGCATGGCCTGGATCTGGATGTTCCGCGAGAGGCTCGCCCGAGCGCGGATCGGCAGGCTGACCAGGGCGTTCAGGTCCAGGGGCGTGCGCATCGAGAGCGCCGACATCAGCGCGAGACCGCGGGATCTGCGCACGAACGGCAACTGGGTGGCCAGGTTGTTGGCGGTCAGGACCGGCTCGACCACGATGCCCTCCTGCAGGCAGGCGGCGTCGAACACTTGGCGCAGGGTCGTGTCCCGGGTCGGCAGGGCGACGGGATAGTTCGGCAACTCGGACAGCTGCACGACCTTCGCCCGCGCCAGGGGATGGTCGGGGGCGGCGAGCACCAGCATGTCGACCTGTCCGTCATACAGCACCTCGACCTGGGTGGACGGCGCGAGTGCGAAGGTGATGCCGAGATCGGCCTCGCCGGCCGCCACCATCTGGGTCACCTGGGCGGGGGGCAGCACGGTCACCTCGAAGCGCAGACCCGGATGCGCCGCGTGGAAGGACGCCACGGTGCTCGGCACGATGTCGAGCGAAAACCCCTCGGAACTCGCCACCCGGATCAGGCCGCGGGCAAGGCCTTCCAGCTCCCGGATCTCGGTGACCACCTGCTCGGATCGGATCAGCATCTGGTGCGCGTGCTGGGTCAGGAGCTCGCCCGCCGGGCTCGGCACCATGCCGCGCGGGCGCCGCTCGAACAGGACGCAGTCGAGCTCGGCCTCCAGGTTGGCGATCTGCCGGCTGATCGCCGAGGCGGCGACGTTGAGCTGCGCCGAGGCCGCCGCAATCGAGCCGGTGCGGGCCACGGCCAGGAAGTAGCGCAACCCGGACGTCTGCATTATCGTGCCCCAATATCACTTATAGCGCCTTTTCGTTGCCGGAATGGCAACGCACCGCTCGCCAAATTCTACTTGTTGCGATCCCAGATGCACAACATCATGGCAGGGTGAAAAACGCGGCAGTCGCGGAGATCCTCCCCGACATCCTGCCCGTCGTCGTCGGAGACGGAATCGACATGCCGGTACGGACGATCACCCTCACCGCATCGTTGGCGGCCTCCCTGATCGCACTGGTCGCGGCGAGCCCGGCGCTCGCCGGCAAGGCCGACGACACCCTGATCTACGCCTCCGACAGCGAGCCCGAGAACGTCAGCCCGTATCACAACAGCGCCCGCGAGGGCGTCATCCTGGCCCGCAACTGCTGGGACACGCTGCTGTGGCGCGACCCCGCGGACGGCACCTACAAGCCGATGCTCGCCACCGCCTGGACCTGGGCCGACGACACAACCCTGGACCTGACGATCCGCGAGGGCGTGACCTTCCACAACGGCGACCCGCTCGGGCCCGAGGACGTCGCCTTCACGTTCAACTTCATGCTGAAGCCCGAGGCCCGCACGGTCACCCGCCAGAACGTCGACTGGATGAAGTCGGTGGAGGTCACCGGCCCGCACAGCGCGCGGATCCACCTCAAGGCGCCGTTCCCGGCGGCGCTGGAATACCTCGCCGGGCCCATGCCGATCTTCCCGGCCTCCTACTTCAAGAAGGTCGGCCTCGACGGCTTCGCCAAGGCGCCGGTGGGCAGCGGCCCGTACAGGATCACCAAGGTCGATAGCGGGCGCGGCGTCTCCATGGAGCGCTTCGCCAACTATTGGTCGGGCAGCCCGCTCGGGAAGCCGAAGATCGGCAAGCTGCAGTTCCGGGTCATCCCGGACGGCGAGAGCCGGATGGCCGAGCTGATGACCGGGGGCGTCGACTGGATCTGGCGGGTGCCGAGCGACCAGGCCGAGCAGCTGCGCGCCGCGCCCAACGTCACCGTGCTCAACTCCGAGACCATGCGGGTCGGCTTCCTGCAGTTCGACACGCTCGGCCGCGCCAAGGAGAACTCGCCGCTCAAGGACGTGCGGGTCCGGCAGGCGATCTCCTACGCCATCGACCGCAAGGCGATGGTCGACAACCTCGTGCGCGGCGCCTCGCGGGTGATGAACGCGCTGTGCTTCGTCGATCAGTTCGGCTGCAACGACCAGGGGGTGATGCGCTACCCCTACGATCCGGCCAAGGCCAAGGCCCTGCTCAAGGAAGCCGGCTACGCGAACGGGTTCGAGATCGACCTCGGCGCCTATCGCGAGCGTGACTACGCCGAGGCGGTGATCGGCTATCTCGGGGCGGTCGGCATCAAGGTCCGGCTCAACTACCTGCGCTACGCCGCGTTCCGGGATGCCCTGCGGAGCGGCAAGGTCTCGATCGGCTTCCAGACCTGGGGCTCGTTCTCGGTCTACGACGTCTCGGCCTTCGACGGGGTCTTCTTCCGCGGCGGCGAGGAGGACCTGACCAAGGATCCGCAGGTGATCGCCGACCTGCAGGAGGGTGACGGCTCCACCGACCCGGACAAGCGCAAGGTCGCCTACGCCAAGGCGCTCCAGCGGATCGCCGCCCAGGCCTACGCCCTGCCGATGTTCTCGTACGCCACCAACTACGCCTTCACGTCGGACCTGAACTTCACCGCCCAGCCGGACGAGGTGCCGCGCTTCTACGCGGCGTCCTGGAAGTGATGGTGAGGGCTGTGACGCAAAGGTCCCCCTCCCCCCTCTGCGGGGGAGGGTGGCCCCCGAAGGGGGTCGGGAGAGGGGAACCCGGCTTCAGGATCCGGTGCAGCCTTCATGAAGGCCGGCGTCTTCTTCTGGACCGTCGCTCCCCTCTCCCGACCCGGCCTGACGGCCGGCCCACCCTCCCCCGCAGAGGGGGGAGGGAGAATCCGCGCGTCCCACGTCGGTCGGAAGGAGCCTGAGCCCTATGCTGGCCTTCACGCTCCGGCGCATCCTGGTCGCCCTGGCGGTGGCCTTCACGGTCTCCGTGGCGAGCTTCATGCTCCTCCACCTCTCCGGCGACCTCGCCACGGCGATCGGCGGGCCGGAGGCGACCGGCCCCCAGATCGTGCAGATCCGCAAGGATTACGGCCTGGACCAGCCGCTGCTGACCCAGTTCCTCGCCTGGGCCTGGCGGGCGCTGCACCTCGATTTCGGCAATTCCTTCTACTTCCGCGAGCGGGTGATCGACCTGCTCGCCGCCCGCCTGCCGATCACCCTCTATCTCGGGATCATCGCGCTCGCCGTCGCGCTGTTCGTGGCGGTGCCGCTCGGGGTGATCGCCGCCGTCAAACGCGATACCTGGGTCGACCGGCTCGCCCTGTCGATCTCGGTGCTCGGCCAGGCGATGCCGAGCTTCTGGTTCGGGCTGACCCTGATCCTGATTTTTTCCGTGAATCTCCGCTGGTTGCCGGTCTCGGGCAACGCCACGTGGAAGAACTTCGTCCTGCCGGCGGTGGCGCTCGGCTACTACGCGATGCCGGCGGTGATGCGGCTCACCCGCAACGGCATGCTGGAGGTGCTGGCCTCCGACTACGTCCGGACCGCCCGGGCCAAGGGTCTGCCGCCGCGCAAGATCCTGATCCGGCATGCCCTGCGCAACGCCGTAATCCCGGTGATCGCCCTGGCGGCGGTGCAGTTCGGCTTCATGCTCGGCGGCTCGATCGTGATCGAGGCGGTGTTCTCGCTCCAGGGGCTCGGCCAGCTCGCCTGGGAATCGATCGCCCGCAACGACTTCCCGGTGGTCCAGGCGATCGTGCTGGTTCTGGCGATGATCTACATCGCCCTGACGCTCGCGGCCGACCTGCTGAACGCCTTCCTCGATCCGCGCCTGCGGCAATCGTGAGGACGCTCGCCCCATGAGCCTGCCCCCCGACACGGCGGCGCTCGCCGCCCC
>NZ_VRVD01000173.1:0-8451 GCF_008040015.1 Methylobacterium sp. WL18
GTGGGCCAGCAGCGCCCGCAGCCGCCGGGCCTTGCCGAACAGCGAGGCGCCGCAGGCATAGGCGTCGATCCGGGCCGCGTTCTCGGGGCCGAGCACCCGGCGGACGGTGTCGGCGCGGTTCGACGACAGGATCGCCAGGGGCACCCCCGCCGCCGCGAGGTCGGCCAGCATCGCCGGCACCTCGGGAAACAGCGCGATCGCACCGGCGTCGCGGGCGGCCAGCGCGTGCATGTGCCGGGCGATGAAGGGCAGCTTCCAGCGCGGGATGCCGAGATGGGCCACGATCGCCCGCGCGCCCTGCAGCCGCAGCGCCTCGACCTCGTGGGCCTCGACCCGGCGGAACCGGTAGCGGTCGGCGACGCCGTTCAGGACCGAGCAGAACCAGCCGAAGCTGTCCGCGAGGGTGCCGTCGAAATCGAGCACCACGAGCGCGGGCCCGGCCCCGCCGGGGCTGCGCGCCATCTCAGTGCCGGAGGTTGGCCAGCGGCATGCTGAGCCGCATCAGCAGCCCGCCCGGCGCCCAATCGTGCTCCAGCACGCCGTCGAGCTGGCCCGCGACGCTGCGCTCGGCCAGCACGGTGCCGAACCCCTTCCGGGAGGGCTTTTGCGTCACCGGAGGGCCGCCGGACTCGGCCCAGGTCAGGGTGTAGCGGGCGCCGTCGCGCAGGCCGCTCAGCGTGACGCCGCCCGCCTTGGTGGAGAGCCCGCCATACTTCATCGCGTTGGTGGCCTGCTCGTGCATGATCAGCGCGAGCGCGGTGGCGGTGCGCTCGCCGATCTCGGCATCGTCCCCGGAGATCGCGACCCGCGCCCGGCCGTCCTCCTCGTAGGCGGCCATGATCAGGCGCATCAGCCCGAGCACGGTCTGGCCCTCGACTTCGGGGGCGCTGTCGGGGGAATGGGGCCGGACGTATTCGTGGGCCCGGGCGAGCGCGCCGAGCCGCTCCCGGAAGGCCGCCGCGAACGGCTTGGCCGCCGGGTCGCTCCGGGCGGTGAGCGCCGCCAGGCCGCCCACCACCGCGAAGATGTTCTTGATCCGGTGGGACAGCTCGCGGATCAGCAGGTCGCGGGCCTCCTCGGCGCGCTTGGCCTCGCGCAGGTCCCGGGTCACGGTGGCGTAGCCGATCTCGGCCCCGGTCGGGTCGCGCACCGGGAAGATGTTGTAGAGCACCGCCACCGGCTCGCCCGTGCCGAAATGCCGGAAGGCCAGTTCGCCCTCCCAGTATCCGGTCCGGCGAACCGCCGGCATCACCGTCCCGGCCAGCACCCGGCGGCTGTCGTCGCCGAAGAAATCCTCCATCCGGTGCCGGCGGGCGGCGGCGAGGTCGGGCAGCCCGACCAGCGCCACGGCGGCCTCGTTGAGATGGGTGACGGCGCCGTCCAGGGTGAAGAGGCCGATGAAGTCCTTGGAGGTCTCCACGATGGCGGCGAGCTTGCGCGCCTCGGCCTCGGCCTGCTTCAGGTCGTCGATGTCGGTGCAGGTCCCGAACCAGCGCTCGATCCGCCCCTCCGCGTCGCGGATCGGCATGGCCCGGCCCAGCGTCCACCGGTAGGCGCCGTCGCGGTGGCGCAGGCGGTACTCGATCTCGTAGGGCTCGCCGGTCTCGAGGGAATGGCGCCAGCGGGTCCAGGCCCGCTCCTGGTCGTCCGGATGGAACACGTCGTTCCAGCCCTCGCCGTCGGTGGAGCCGTACGGCATGCCGGTGAATTCGTACCAGCGGTCGTTGTAGTAGTCGTGGAACCCGTCCGGCAGGGTGGTCCAGACCATCTGGGGCATCGCCGACGTCATCACCCGGAAGCGACGCTCGCTGGCGGCGATCTCGGCCTCCCGGGCGGCGACCTGGGCGTGGGTCCGGCGGTTCTCGAGCAAGGTCGAGATCTGGCGCGCCAGGGCGGTGAGCGTCGCGGCCTGGTCGGCGTCGAGCCCCTCGGGCCGGGGCGTCCGGTCGAGGACGCAGAGCGCCCCGAGCGGGATGCCCTGCGCGCCCCGGATCACCGCCCCCGCGTAGAAGCGGAAGCCCGGCCCGCCGGTTACCAGCGGGTTGTCGATGGTGCGCGGGTCGTCGGCGAGATCCGGGATGATCAGGCAGTCGCCGGCCTCGATCGTGTGGGCGCAGACCGAGCAGTCGATCGGCAGTTCGCGCTGGCCGAGGCCGAATTCCGACTTGAACCATTGCCGCTCGGCGTCGACCAGGCTGACCAGGGCCACCGGCGCCCGGCAGACATGGGCGGCGATGCGGACGAGGTCGTCGTAGAGCGGCTCCGGCTCGGTATCGAGGATGGCGAGGTCGTGCAGTTCCGCCAGCCGGTCCGCTCTGCTCCAGCGCCGGTCGGTCGGTTCGAGATCCGCGCGCGGATTGGGGGGCGGCACATCCATGGTCTCGCGCTCACATAGGCGCGCGACGGGCGGATGCATAGGCGTGGCCGGTGATTAAGGTTTTCACGGCCGCCGTGACGGGCTGTCGGGCGGCCGCCCATTCCGCATGCGATTTCCACAGTGCCGGGGCCCGTCAGTGCCGGGGCCCGTCGCGCAGGCCTCGGCACCGCGTTGAAGCCGATCAGGCGGCGCGGGCTTCGCCGAGCGTCGGGTAGTCGGTGTAGCCCTGCGGCCCCTGGCTGTACCAGGTCGCGGCCTCGTCCTTGGCGAGCGGGGCGCCCTTGGCGATGCGCTCGACCAGGTCCGGGTTGGCGATGAAGGTCCGGCCGAACGCGATCGCGTCGGCCTCGCCCGCATCCAGCACCTTCTGGCCGCTGACCCCGTCGTAATCGGCGTTGAGGATCATCGGGTTGCGGAACACCTTGCGCATCGCCGGGGCGATCGGCGGGTGGTCGGCCTTGCCGAAGGTGCCGTCCGGGCCGGGCTCGCGCATCTCCAGGAAGGCGATGCCGCTGTCGGCGAGCGCCTGGGCGGCGGCCACGAACAGGGGCTCCGGGTTCGAATCGTTGGTGCCCTGGATCGCGCCGTTGGGCGACAGGCGCACTCCGGTGCGCTCCGGCCCGGCGACGCCGGCCACCGCATCGGTCACCTCGCGCAGCAGCCGCACGCGGTTCTCGATCGCGCCGCCGTACGGGTCGGTGCGGTGGTTGCTGCCGTCGCGCAGGAACTCGTCGATCAGGTACCCGTTCGCGGCGTGGATCTGCACCCCGTCGAAGCCGGCCGCCAGGGCGTTGGCGGTGGCGCGCTCGTAGTCGGCGAGCAGTCGCGGGATCTCGGAGACCTCCAGCGCGCGCGGCTCGGCATAGGGCTTCTTTCCGGAATAGGTGTGCGCCTGGTCCGGGGCTACGATGGGCGAGGCCGAGACCGGCTTCTCGCCGCCGAGGAAGTCCGGGTGGACCAGCCGGCCCATATGCCAGATCTGGCAGACGATCTTGCCGCCCCGGTCGTGCACGGCCTTCACGATCGGCCGCCAGGCATCGACCTGCGCGTCGGACCAGATCCCCGGCGCGAACGGCCAGCCCAGCCCTTCTTGAGAGATGCCGGTGGCCTCCGTGAGGATCAGCCCGGCGCCGGCGCGCTGGGCGTAATACTCGGCCATGATCGGGGTCGGCACGTGCTCGCGGGTGGCGCGGCCGCGGGTGAGCGGGGCCATGAAGATCCGGTTCTTCGCCTCGATGGCGCCGATGCGGATCGGGTCGTGCAGGGACGGCATGGATACCTCGTGCTGGTGCGGCGACGCCGCGTCCGAAACTCAAACGCCGAGGTGGCGTCGCGGCGCGGTGATGCCAGGGTGCAGCGCAGCATGGGGGCTCGGTCCGTGCGCGAGCGCACGTCCCAGGGGGGTGGAATCATCCCGGTTTTCTTTGGATTTGGGGGTGTGGTGAGTCGGGATGTGTCGGGCTCGATGCGCATGCGGCGGCGAGCCAGATCAGCCGCCGCATCATCTCATCCTTCGCGGGAGCACGATCGGGCATGCGCACAAGTCGCGCCGTCATCGTGTCGAGCGAGAAGAGTTTCGCTCGGACTCCCGATTTCAGCCACGCCTTGTCCTTGTCGCGCCATGCCACGACCTCGGACAAGGCCAAGTCATCAGGATCTGGGACAACCGCCGTAACCCCGGGGCAGCCGGCACTCTCGTAGAGGACCGTACGGGCTTCCCAATCGGTCGGCATCACAGCCGTTCCCGGCGAAACGCCATCGCAATAGTAGCCGAATTGCCGATGGAAACTGGAGCCTTGGCCGATACTGGCTTCGAGGGCGTCCGAGAGATCTTCCGAATCCGGTACGCCGGGCACGTAGAGGTCCGCTTCGGGCGTCAGCAACATGTCGCCCGGAATATTCCGGCAGCGGACGAGGACAACCGCGGAACCGACGAGCACGAATCGACGGTTGCCTGTCACACCCTCGGCGGCGCGGAGACAATGATCGAGTCGGTCGCGCCGCATCATGCCGTCAGCTTCGCTCTTGGCTTCCCTCCCGGATTTTGCGCCCATGCGTCCGCATCTCCTCGGGCGGGAGCACCACGAAGACCGGCTGGGTGTCGCGCAGGAGATCGCCCTCGGCCGTATCCTCCAAGAGGTGGCGGACTAACTGCCGGACATCTCTGCGGAGGAGATCGGCCCATAGGGTATAGTATTGGGATTGCTGTGGGTCGGTTCGGACGTGCCGTTCCAGATAATCCAGCCCCTGGGCCAACAGACCTGGCTCGTCGACGAGTCGCACGGCGAAACGACATGTCCGCTCGTAGGACCGGCGCTTACTGGAATCGTGGAAATCGACCTTTTTCGGCAACGCGCCGACGAAGCGTTCTCCATCGGTCATGAGCCTCACTCCGAAGCTTGTCCGTACGCCTCACGGCGAAGTCCCACCTTAGAAAATCACAATGCCGATCGAGGTCAAGCTGCCTCGGGACTCGCCGGGAACGACTTGCCGAGGGTCTCCCGTCCCCACCCTCATCCTGAAATGCGCACGCGCAGCGGGCGGCTCAGGATGGGGCAAGGGTTTGGGATGGGCGCTGAGGCATTATCGCTGCCCCACCGTCATTGCGAGCGCAGCGAGGCAACCCAGGGACACGCGACCTTCACGGGTGGCGCGCTGAGCGCCGAGTCCGGCGCGGACCCGCGCCGGACCCGCCCCTCAATAATGCGCCAGCACCGCCAGCAGCAGCAGGGCGATGATGTTGGTGATCTTGATCGCCGGGTTCACCGCGGGGCCGGCCGTGTCCTTGTAGGGGTCGCCGACCGTGTCGCCGGTCACCGCGGCCTTGTGGGCGTCGGAGCCCTTGCCGCCGTGGTGGCCGTCCTCGATGTACTTCTTGGCGTTGTCCCAGGCGCCGCCGCCCGAGGTCATCGAGATCGCCACGTACAGGCCGGTGAGGATCACGCCGAGCAGGCTCGCGCCCACCGTGGCGAAGGCCTGGCTCTTGCCCGCGATCGCCTGGATCACGAAGAAGATCACGATCGGCGAGAGCACCGGCAGCAGCGACGGGACGATCATCTCCTTGATCGCCGCCCGGGTCAGCATGTCGACCGCCCGGCCGTAATCCGGCCGGTCGGTGCCCTGCATGATCCCGGGCTTCTCCCGGAACTGGCGCCGGACCTCCTCGACCACCGCGGCCGCCGCCCGGCCGACCGCCGTCATGGCGATGCCGGCGAACAGGAACGGGACCAGGCCGCCGAGCAGCAGCCCGACCACCACGTACGGGTTGGACAGGGAGAAATCGACGCTGACACCCTGGAAGAACCGGTACTGCGTCGGGCTGGCATTTGCGATGAAGTAGTTCAGGTCGGACGTGTAGGCGGCAAACAGAACCAGGGCGCCGAGGCCGGCCGAGCCGATCGCGTAGCCCTTGGTCACCGCCTTGGTGGTGTTGCCGACGGCGTCGAGCGCGTCCGTGGACTTGCGCACGTCCGGCGGCAGGCCGGCCATCTCGGCGATGCCGCCGGCATTGTCGGTGACCGGCCCGAACGCATCGAGCGCCACGATGAAGCCGGCCAGCGCCAGCATCGCGGTGACCGCGATGGCGATGCCGAACAGGCCGGCCAGCGCGTGGGTGCTGATGATGCCGGCCACGATCACGAGGGCCGGCAGCGCGGTGGATTCGAGCGAGATCGCCAGGCCCTGGATCACGTTGGTGCCGTGGCCGGTGACCGAGGCGTCGGCGATCGACTTCACCGGGCGGAAGTTGGTGCCGGTGTAGTATTCGGTGATCACCACGATCAGCGCCGTGATGGCGAGTCCGATCACCGCGCAGCCGAACAGGCCGCCCGACGTGAAGGTCACCCCGGTCGAGGTGGTGAAGGCGGTCGAGAAGCCGCCCAGCAGGGCCAGGTTGACGATCGCGATCGCCACCACGGAGAGCACGCCCGCGGTGATCAGGCCCTTGTACAGGGCCCCCATGATCGACTGGTTGGCGGACAGCCGCACCGCGTAGGTGCCGGCGATCGAGGTGACGATGCAGGCCGCCCCGATGGCCAGCGGATAGAGCATCATCGGCTCGAGCACCGCCCGGCCGCTGCCGGTGGGGCCGGAGAAGAAGATCGCGGCCAGCACCATGGTGGCCACGATGGTCACCGCGTAGGTCTCGAACAGGTCGGCCGCCATGCCGGCGCAGTCGCCGACGTTGTCGCCGACGTTGTCGGCGATGGTGGCCGGGTTGCGGGGGTCGTCCTCCGGGATCCCGGCCTCGACCTTGCCGACGAGGTCGCCGCCGACGTCGGCGCCCTTGGTGAAGATGCCGCCGCCGAGCCGGGCGAAGATCGAGATCAGCGAGGCGCCGAAGCCGAGCGCCACCAGCGCGTCGATCACCTCGCGGCTCGACGGGTCGAGCCCGGCGCCGCGGGTGAGGTAGAGGTAGTAGAGGGCCACCCCCAGGAGCGCGAGGCCGGCGACCAGCATGCCGGTCACCGCGCCGGACTTGAACGCCATGTCGAGGCCTGCCCCCAGCGAGGCCGAGGAGGCCTGGGCGGTGCGGACGTTGGCCCGCACCGAGACGTTCATGCCGATGAAGCCCGCCGCCCCCGACAGGACCGCGCCGATCAGGAAGCCCACCGCCACCTTGATCCCGAGGAACACCGCCAGCAGCACGAACAGCACCAATCCGACCACGCCGATGGTGAGGTATTGCCGCTTCAGGTAGGCCTGCGCGCCCTCCGCGATGGCGGCGGCGATCTCCTGCATGCGCTGGGTGCCGGCGTCCCGCCGCATCACGTCGAGGATCGTGACGATGCCGTAGGCGACGGCACAGAGCCCGCCCACGATGATCAAAGCCAAGGGGATCATGCTCTACCGTCCTTGTTCTTATCGTGCCTGGCGGGGGCTTGTGATCGGTGTCGCGCTTGGCCATCGCAGGACGACCATGGGACGTGTGCGCGAATCAGGGCATTCCTTCCCAGTCGGTAAGTCTTAGCGCGTCCACCGCCGAAGTGGAGACCGGTTCGGCGACAGTGAGCCGTCTCAGCAAAGGATAAGAATCGGCCCGAGCATGGCGTGATCGGGCGGAGTCTAGTTGCCAAACTTCGCCGGTGAGCGCAAACGCCGCGTTTCCCGGCATGGGCACTGCATCATGTCGATGCTGCACTGCGCCATTCCAGGATACGGACCCAGACCGCGAAGGCTCTTCGCAGCGAAGCGGCGTCCGCGGTGTCGGTTCGTCGAAGTCTGGACCGATCCGACCGCCTCCGCGCCGCCCGACCGCCGAATTCTTCGCAGCTAAGGCGGGCCCTTAACCCACGGTTAACCATACGGATCTCTACTTCCGGTTGTATAACGGATGGGGCTGGACATGAGCAGCGACCAGGTCGCCAAGCTGGCGGCGACGATCGAGGTGTTGACCGGGGCCGTGCACTTCTTGATCGCCGAGCGGGTCTCGGCCCAGCCCGAGGCGGTCCAGGGCGACCTCCTGCACATCCTGCAGCGCGCCTTCTCGACGCCGCCCCGCCCGGAGGAGGCGCTCACCGGCCGCGCCGCGCTGACGAGCGGCGACCTGGCCCTGTGGATGCCGATCGTGGCGGCCGGGATGATGGACGAGGTCCGCCGCCAGATCGGGCGCCAGCCCGAGGGGGTGACCCACATCGTGCTGGGCCGGACCAGCCCGGGCCCCGCCTCAGAAGTGGCTGAACGACCCAGCCGCGAACACGCGCGCAGCGCCATCGCCCATTTCGAAGCGGGGCGGGCCGTCGCCTGAGGTGACGGTCCCGATGGCGGTGAGCGGGACCCCGGCTTCCGTCGCCTCGGCCCGGAGCGCGTCGAGCTTCTCGGGAGCTGCGGTGCAGAGAATTTCGTAATCGTCGCCGCCGGTTAGGACCGGGTCGATCAGGTCCGGATCCGCCGCGCAGGCCCGGGCCGCGGCCTCCGACAGCGGCACGGATCCCACCGCGATCCGGGCGCTGCGGCCGGCGCCCAGCATCTTGGCGAGGTCGCCGGCGAGCCCGTCCGACACGTCCATCGCGGCCGAGGCGTGGCGGCGGATCGCGTTTGCCAGGGCGATGCGCGGGCGCGGATGCAGGTACCGG
>NZ_VRVD01000174.1:0-8396 GCF_008040015.1 Methylobacterium sp. WL18
GGCCGAGCGCGGCGGCCAGCGCGAGGTGGCGCGGACCCAGCCGGGTGCCCGCCGGAATCGCGCGGCTGCCGTGCGCAATATCCTCTCCCGCCCGGCGGCGATTGGACCCCGAGGCGAGACCCGGCGGCAGGATCACGGCCTCGCCGTCGATCCGCACATCCTCCTGCATCGCCACCGCGTCGGTCCCCGGCGGCATCGGCGCTCCGGTGAAGATCCGCACCGCGAAGCCCGGCCCGGGATCGACCGGCGCATGCCCGGCCGGGACGCGGCCCCCCAGGGGCAGGCGTGTCTCGCCCGCATTCGCGACGTCACCGGCGCGCACGGCGTAGCCGTCGACGGCCGCGTTATCGAACGGCGGCAGATCGATCGGAGCGATCAAATCCTCGGCGAGGACGCGCCCATCGGACCGGTCGACAGGGACCGTTTCGATGGCCGACAGGATCGGCAGCCGCGCGCGCAGCAGCGTCACCGCGTCGGCGACCCGCATGGGCGCGGGGGCAGCGTCGAAGCAGTCGCGACTCAGGCGTCCCATCGTGACGCGATGTCGGTCGTTGGCAGGAAGCGGGTCGGCACGGGTGCCTCGCGGGGCTGTGGTCCGCCGGCTTGCGGCATCGGGGCTGGGCGATCAAGCCCGGACGATGGCGGCTGCCCGTCCGATCCTCTACGCTCGCTTCTATCATGCCGCGTATCGAAGCGATTCCCAGTCAGCGCCACCTGTTCGAGGTGCCGGCGGACGTCAGCTACCTGGATGCCGCAGCCTGGTCGCCGCTGCCGCGCGTCGTCCGGGCTGCAGGCGAGGCCGGCATCCTGACCAAGAGCCGACCCTGGGACGATCCCAGGACGGCGTTCCCGCCCCTCGCCGAGCGGACCCGCGAAGCTGCGGCGCGCCTGATCGGTGCGGGCGCGGACGATGTGGCGATCGTCGGCTCGGTTAGCCACGCCATGGCGACCGCCGCGTGTAACCTCGCTCCCGCGCGGGGCGGGCGCCTGCTGCGAGTCGCCGACGAGTTCCCCTCCCTGCGCTACGCCTTCGACCGGCTGGCGGCCGCGCACGACCTGGCCGTCGAGGAAGCCCCCCGGCCGCCGGACGGCGACTGGACCGCCGCCCTGCTGGCGGCGATCCACAAGCCGTCGGACAAGCCGCTCGCGATCGCCACCCTGACACCCCTGCATTGGACAGACGGAAGCCTGATCGACCTCGACCGCCTCGCACCGGCGGTGCATGCGGCAGGTGCAGCCTTGGTGATCGACGCGACGCAGGCGGTGGGGGCGATGCCCGTGGATGTAGCCCGCTGGCGGCCGGATTTCCTCGCCTTCCCGACCTACAAATGGGCGCTCGGCCCCTACGGCGTCGCGTTCCTGTACGCCGCCCCCCATCTGCAGGACGGCCTGCCGATCGAGGACAACATCGGAAACCGCACGCCGGCGGCCGGAGCCCGGCGCTACGACCGGGGTGAGTTGAACGATCCCGTGGCCCTGTCCATGGCCGCGAGCGGGCTTGACCTCATCGCCGCGTGGGGCGTCCCGTCCATCGCCGCGCGGCTTCGGGATCTGACCGATCGCCTCGCCGAGGGCGTGACGGCGCTCGGCCTCACCGTGGCGCCACCGCATCTGCGCGCGGACCACATCCTCGGCGTTCATGCACCCGGCGGCCTGCCCGATGGGCTCATGGATCGCCTGCAGGCGGCACGGGTCTTCGCGAGCGAGCGCTCGGGCGCTCTGCGCCTCAGCCCGCATGTCTGGGCCGACCCGGACGACGTCGCGCGCTGTCTCGCCGCACTCCGAGATGTGCTGGGGTCCAGGACCCGGAACGATACGGACTGGACCGGCCGCTAGATTTCGTGCCTCCGTCGCGTGCGTGCGGATGCCCGTGCGGACCGCCACCCACGTTCCCGGGGTCGAGGCGTGGCAATTGTCCCCCTTGGACGAGGCCGCCCACACCCTCCTGTCGAGACCCATGCCGCGCCCCGGTGAGACCCGTCCCATGCCGGCCCGCAGCCTACGCCTGACCGCCTCCGTGCGCGCAGCCCTGTCGGGACGGTTCGCCGTGATCCTGTCCGGCGAGCTGATCCAGAGCCTGTTCCACTTCGCGCTGAACATCCTGCTGGTCCGCGAACTCGACGCCCACGATTACGGGCTGTTCGCGATCGTGTTCACGGTCGGCGCGGTCGGCATCACCTATATCCGCGCCCTGGTGACGGTGCCGGCGACGCTCCACCTCGCCCGGAGTCTCGGCCGGCCGGCGGCGCTGGGCTACGACGTGATGTTCGGCTCCGGCGCGGCCCTGGTCTCCGTGCTGATGGCGTTCGCCACCGGCGCGGCGCTTCTTCCCGTGATCGGTCTGGGCGCACTGGGTGCGGGGGCGTTCGTGGGCCTCTACGGCTTCCGCAGCTATCTGCGGATCGTGCTTCTCGCCCGCGGACGGCCGCGGATCGCGGGCTTGAGCGACCTCGTCTACGCGGTCTGCGGCGCCGCCTTCCTCTGGCAAGGGCTGAGCGGCGAGGGCGAGGCGCTGCTGGACCGCGCCCTCCTGGCCATCGCTCTGGCGCATGCCATCGCGATCGCGGTGGCATACGGGGCGCTGCGTGAGCGGCTCAGACTTTCGCTCCACGCCCGGGCGCGGGCGCGATACCGGGCGATCTGGCGGACCCTGGCCTGGTCGCTGGCCGGCGTCACCAGCCTCACCGTCCAGGGCCAGGGCCTGACGCTCCTGTTCGCCCTGCTGGCTGGCCCGGCCGCCTACGCGCCCATCGCCGCGACGCTCGTGCTGTACGCGCCGCTGCGCATTCCCACGTCCGCGCTGATGAACATGGTCCTGCCGGAGATCAGCGGCCTGCTGGCCGTAGGGCAGATCCAGGCCGCCCGGCGGCTCGTGACGCGCTACGTCCTGCTGATCGCCTTCGCCTGCCTAGTCTACGGGTTGCTGATGGCCGCGACCCTGCCGCTGATCGAGCGGGTGCTGTTCAAGGGGCGCTTCGCGGGCGAGCCCATGGGCTGGATCGGCCTCGGCGTCTGGGCTGTCGTGACGATGTCGCTGCTCTACGCGATTCCGCGCGCCTATCTCGAGGCCTCCGCGGCCTTCCGGACGATCACGGCCGGGGCCGTAGCGAGCGCCGCCCTCGGCTTCGCCCTCATGGTGCCGCTCCTGCTCCTGTTGCCCCCTGCCACCGCGCTCGTCGGGCTACTGGCCTCGGAGATTGCGACGCTGGCCTGGTCGGTGGCTGCGTTCCGGGGCCTGTCGCGGGGACCACGGGGTGCGGCGGCCAAGGGATGATTCGACCGCGCGCCCGCGCCGAGCGCGCGATGTCCGGAGATCCTCAGCGCGTCACGCCGCGGCCTCGGTCGGCGGCGCTTCCGCGGCGCCGTCCTTGCCGAAGCGCTGCTGCAATGCGTGGCGGGTGCGGTCGACGAGATGCGCGGCCGCGCCCTGGGGGGTGCGCCCGCCCATCATCGAGGCCAGGGTCAGGGATTGCGTGCCGAAACGGCCCTTGAAGCCCTCGTCGCCGCATAGGAAGTCGACCGTGTGCAGCCCACGGTCGATCGACCACATGATGTAGTCCATCATCAGGACCATGCCGGGGGAGCCGCGCTCGAAGGCCGGATCGTAGGTGGTGACGAACGCCATCATCGTCCCGGCCTGGACGAAGTTGATCGAGACGGCGACGACGGCGCCGCCGCATTCGAGCACGAAGGCGTGCAGCAGCCCGGTCGCGGCCAGCACCTGGACCATCGCGGGCAGGGCCTGCGAGCCCTCGTCGTAGAACGCCGTGGAGGGCAGGTCGTGGGTCGCCAGCCAAGCCCGCTTGAACTGGGTCAGCCTGTCGAGAACCGGCCCGAGCGGCTCCTCGGGGCCGAGCAGCCGGAACGTCAGCGGCCCGTGCTCGCCCATGCTCTTCTGGCCGCGGCGGTAGTTCTGGCGGGTCTTCTTCGACTGTGCGTCGAACCAGGCTTGCCCGGTCGGCCAGGGGCCGCGCACCCGCCAGTTCGCCTCGTCGCGGTGGTTCAGCCGCAGCCGGACGCCGCCTGTGGCGGGGGCGAGCAGCGCCCGCGCGGCGGCGTCGGGCAGGAGGCGGTTGAGATAGGCCAGATCGAAGCCGCCCTCGCGGCTGGCCTGCTGCCACATCCGGCACACCAGCCCAGCATTCGTGCGGTCGGCCAGCACGGCGTCGCCGAAGTCGGAGCAATCCTTGGCGGCCCATTCGAGTACGCGAAACCCCTTCCGCCGCACCGTGGCGAGCGGAAGCACGCCGACCAGGGTCTCGCCCCGCCACGCCAGCACGATCGCCAGCGCCCGGCGATCGCGGTCGGGGGCGCTCGCCCACCAGGCCGAGATCCAGGCATGGCTGTGGAACACCAGGGCATTGCTGCGGGTCCACAGGTCGGTCCAGGCCGGTCCGACGGCCGCGAGGCGGTCGGTGGTGCGGACGATCTCGAAACGTTCAGGAGACATGGTCAAGCGCCCGAGCGAGGCTGAGCCGGAATTCCGCGCAGGCGCCGCACCTGCCGCACGATCCGCCGGCCCATCTTTTTCAACGGCAGCACGTAGAGCCCCGACAGGGATTGATAGTCGGCGACATCCCGATCGACGAGGCCGAAGGTGAAATCCTCGTTCGGATCTGGGACGTGAAGGGTCCCGAACAGACGGTCCCAGAACGAGAACAGCAACCCGAAATTCTTGTCGTAATGCTGGGGCGCGGTCGAGTGGTGGAGCTGGTGCCAGTGCGGGCAGAGGATGACCGCGTTGAGCCGGCCGAACGAGATCTTGAAATGCGTGTGCCGTACGAAGTCCATCATCAGGATGTTGCGCATGATGTAGACGTTGATCCCGAACACCGTCAGCTCGACCGGGTTGAGCGCGAGCAGGCTCCAGATCCCGAAGCAGATCCCGGGGATCACCCCGTCCCAGGCGCGGTTCATCAGCTCGTCGAGCGGGTGGACCCGGTCCTTGGTGATGCCGACCATCACCTCGGCGGAGTGGTGGACCTTATGAAGCTCCCACAGGAACGGGTAGCGGTGCTGGGCCGTGTGGTAGAGGTAGTAGGACAAGTCGTAGGCCAGCAGCATCGTGAGGGTGAACAGCACCACGGTCACCGGCCCGGGATCGCCGAAGACCGGCTGGTCGATCCCGAAGACGGTGCCCAGCACCCGGTTGGTCGCGTAGCCCACCGCCACCACGAAGGTCACCCCGGCCGGGATCAGCAGGAACGGCATGATCGCCTTGCGGGTGATGTAGAACAGCAGGTCGGCCCGGGCCGAAGGATGAGTCATCACTTCGTGCGGCAGCACGAATTCTAAGAACTCGGCGAACGAATAGCGTTCGGCCGTCCGCAGGTAGGCGATCAGCGCGCAGCCGAACGCGGTCGCGAACAGCAGGCCCGCGGCGACGAGGTTCTCTGCGGAGACCCTGTCGACGATCTGCGTGATGAAGCCGACGACATCCATGACGAGGCGTTCCCTCCGCCGGTCCGGTTTGCTCGCCGACGGGGACCGCCGACTCTACCTTGCGATGTCCGACGCCCGGACGATGCGGATGGCCGCTCCCGATCCGACGCTTCGAGCTTCGCCAAAACGCGTACGTTCTGCCCGTCGACCATTATCGACGACTGGTACTTACCGAATCTGACTGTCGCGTCGATTGTCCACCGGAGATCGGTCGCGACTGATGATCGCTGGTCCGGCCCGGGTATCCGCCGCCGAGCGCTTGAGCCCGCGGGTTCCGATCACACCGTCGGGCGCGCGGTCTGTTCCGCCGTCACCGCCTTGTCGGCGCTGAACGCGCCCCGCAGGGTCGCCCGGACCATGCCGTTGATCCCATCGGCCGCCGAGGCTTCCGAGAACAGGGTCTCGTAGCGCACCCGCGCCGCGGCGCCGAAGCCGCGCCAGCTGGCCGGATCGGTGGCGATGCGGCCCAGCACGTCGGCGATCGGCTGCGGGCCGCCCGGCGGGACGATCCACCCGGTCTTGCCGTCGGCCACCACCTCGGGGAGTCCGCCGATGTCGGTCACCAGCGGCGGCACCCCGTAGGACATCGCCTCGATCGCGACCCGGCCCAAGGATTCGGGTCGCTGCGACGGCATCGTCACCACGTCGGCCCAGCGGTAGAGCGCGGACGGATCGTCCACGAACGGCTGGAGCGTGACCTGCTTCGACAGACCGGTCTCGGCGATCCGGGCGGCGAGGGCTTCCTCGCGCGCGGCATCCTCGAAAGCGCTGCCGACGATGCGCAATTCGATCCGGCTGCGGACGGATTCCGGCAGGGAGGCCAGCGCCTCGACCAGGACGTCCTGCCCCTTGATCCGGCTGATCCGGCCGAGCATCAGCACCCGCAGCGGGCGCGTGCCGTCGTAATCCCGGTCGTTCGGCTCGGTTGGGCCCGCGATGCCGTTATAGACGACCCGGGCCGTGGCCTCCGGGGGCAGCGCGTAGGCACGCTCGGTGGCGCGCGAATTGAACACCACGTTGGCCCCGCTCCAGCGGATCAGCCCGCGCAGGACCTTCAACACGACGCCTTCCGGGATCTCGTGCACGTGCACGATGCTGCGCCCCGGCAGCAGGCGGGCGGCCAGCAGATAGTCGGCCACCACGGTCGTGTTGACGTAGACGAGGTCGCTGTCGCGGATGCGCCGGAGCGCCCGGGCCACCGCGAAGGGCAGCGCCATCATACCCAGCGTCGCGAGCCGCGCGAGGTTCTTGCGTCGCAGGATCCACAGGGGCTCGATCACGATGGCGCTAGCATAGGGCTCGAGCGCCGCGACGATCGGGCCGCGACGGGGCAGAACCACGTCGATCCGCGCGGTCGGATGGGCGGCCCGGATGGTCCGCACCGTCTCGATGAAGCAGCGATCGGACCCGTAGAGTTCGAAACCCTGGTGGACACAGGTGATGCGCGTGACCGGCACATCGCCACGGGCCCGGCCGAAGGTGAACCGGCCCGTCGTCCCGGCGGCGCCCGGCTCGGCGGCGAACCCATCACGCTGCAGGGTCTCCAGCCCAAAAGCGAACGGACGCGATGCGCCGTGGGCGCCAACTGGGCTAGACGATGTCGTGAGTATCGAACTATCTACCATAAGATGAATACTTGTCAGTCTATAACAACTGTGAGTTGTATCGCCTGTTTAGGCGACCGTTATTCCTATCTCCGTACAATATGAGTCGCTGACAAGAAAGGAAGAGCCGTGCCCGTCGATGTGCCCACACTACTTATTCTTGGGACACGCGGCATTCCGGCCGCCCATGGCGGCTTCGAGACTTTCGCGGAACGTCTCGCGCTCTATCTGGCGGGTCGCGGCTGGCGGGTGGGCGTGTATTGCCAGGCGGAGGTCGACCGGGTGCGGGAGCGAATCGCGACCCGAACCTGGAACGGCATCGAACTCATCACCGTGGAGGTCGCCTTGCGCGGCCCGGCCGCGACGCTCGCCTTCGATGCGGTCTGCGTGAAGGACGCGGCGACGCGGGGCGGCGTCTGCCTCGTGCTCGGCTACAACGGCGCGGCGTTCCTGCCTTACCTCTGGGCGCGCGGCGGCCGGATCCTCACCAACATGGACGGGATCGAGTGGCGCAGGCCGAAATGGTCGCTGCCGGTCCGGACGTTCTTCTACCTGAGCGAGTGGATCGCGGCCTGGTCATCGCAGCGGCTCGTGGCCGACCATCCGGCGATTGCGGACCATCTCGCCCGGCGCCGCCCGCGACGCGCCATCGCGACGATTCCTTACGGAGGCGACCCGCCGCCGGCGGATCTCGGCCCACCCCCGCTCGGTCTCACGGCGGGCCGCTATCTCGTGTCGATCGCCCGCATCGAGCCCGACAACAACATCCTGACGCTCGTCGAGGCGTTCTCACGCAAGCCGCGGGGCATGCGGCTGGTGGTGCTCGGAACGTTGAAGGTCGGCAACGCCTATCACCGTGCGGTCGAGGACGCCGCGGGACTGGAGGTGCTGATGCCGGGAGCGATCTATGAGCCGGAGCTGGTCCAGAGCCTCCGGGTCCACGCCCGCGCCTACCTTCACGGCCACACGGTCGGCGGCACCAACCCATCGCTGGTCGAGGCGCTCTGGGCCGGCAACGCGGTGATCGCCCACGACAATCCGTTCAACCGCCACACTGCGGGCGACGGCCAATTCTACTTCACGGACGGCAACAGCTGCGCCGCTGCGATCGAGCGCGTGATCGCCGACGACGATGCGGTCGCGGCGGCCGGTGCGGCGGCGCGGGCGCGTGCCGAAAGCTTCCGCTGGGACGACGTGTTGGCAGCCTACGAAGGCGAGCTGCGGCGGGTCGGCGGCTACCCGGCACTCGCCGCATCGCCCATCCGGACCCACGCGAGCCCCGCCCGCGTCACGGCCGGGACCGACATGTGAGCGCGAACCGGCGTTCGGTGCTGGCCGGCGGCCTCGCGG
>NZ_VRVD01000175.1:0-8376 GCF_008040015.1 Methylobacterium sp. WL18
CCTGACATCATGAGCAACGTGGTCACCTTCACACCCCGCGCGCTCGCCCGAACCGGCGAGCCCCGAGCCCCTGAATGGCCCCACCCTCCGCGCCAGCCTGGAGGAGGCCGCCCAGGTCGCACTCGACGCCGCGGACCGCATCATCGCCGTGCTCGACCGCATGGACGGCGACACGGACCTCGAGGATGGCGCCGATGCCGAGCCATCCCTGGCGGCACCCGAGAACCATCATGCTAGCCAGGTGGTGTGGCTGCGTGGGAATGATCAGGACCGCGAGGGCGAAGCGCCTGAGACCTCGCTGCCGGACGTGGCGGCCCAGACCACCGCGATCGTGATCCAGGTAGAGCCATTGCGCTGGGGCGGCCACGGGAATGTTCTCGCCGCCGCTGGCTCATTCATCGTTGATTTGATGGGGAGCCGTTAAATCTAGGTTATATCAATGTGACAGTGATTTCTAAGGAAGTCGGATTACAATCTGTTATTTGTCTTCAACTGGCTCTTTTACGGTTGGGGCAGAATTATTACGAGACTCATAAAAATCTTCGATCGGTCGACCAAGAGCATCGCTGAGACGCTTCAGCGTCCGCATTTTGCGCTCGCGCTCGCGAGCCGCGGCGGCCTGATCCGTCGTGGGAAGACCGAATTCACGGCCGTCACCTTTGTCACGTTCGCCCATCCTGGGCCTGCCGTCACCTGTAACCGTGCGACTGTATAACTGGGTTGCCGAGCAACGAAAAGTTGTGATCCTAGTTTCTGCTCAAGCTGCGGAAAACTCGGGTTGGCGCATGCCGCGTCGGTTATCGGATGACACGCTTTTTTCGGCCTCGCTGCCGTTGACCAACCTCAACATCGGCTTGTGGGAGGACGATGTCGACAACGACTGCATCCGTGGTGATGCCGTGTTCGCTCGGATTTATGGGTTGCTCGACGCCGAGACCACGCAAGGCATTTCATGGTCTCGGCTCGTTTCGATATTCCACCCAGAGGATTTGGCTCTGGATACGGTGCGTCGCCGCCGGGTGCGCGAAGAGGGCGGTTTGTTCGTGTGGGAGCACCGCATCATACCCGTGCCGGGTGTAGTGCGCTGGGTGCTGGCGCGTGGGCATTTCGAGCGAAGTCTGGATGGAGGAATGCGCGGACGCGGCATCCTTATCGACGTCACCGACTCACGGACCGAGGGTTACGTAGATGGCCCGTCGCGCTTCCTTGGAGTGCCCGAGGCGACGTTGTCACCCGCAGAGCGTATGGCCGAGCGCGCACTCGAGCTATGGGAACTGAGGGACGAGTTGAGTGCAGACAGTGCCGCCCGGCTACAGCCGCTTATTCACGCGCTGATGTTTGAGCTCGGCCGCGAAATAGCAGCTTCGCTGCCGGAAGGACGGGCGACCGCGGCACCAAACAGAGGCGGTTCGAAGGTGCACTAAGGCTCATCATCGTAGGCCTGATCAGCCAGGCGGCGGATATATTGATATCGATCGAAGGGCTGGTACCTTGCCTTAGTCCCGAACGGGCTTCGGCTCCGGCTTAGCCGTTCGCATGAGGGTCTGGATCGCTCGCGGCGCTCGACCAGCCTTCTCGGCGATCTCAGCCTCTTGCTGCTCGATCAGTTCGTGGGCCGGCTGATCGCCGTCCAGACCGCCGAGGATCTCCATCGGCACACGCCGGTTCGAGGCGCGGCTGCCGTCCTCGAAGACGACGTCGAACAGGATGGAGCCGCGTTCTTGCGGAAGCTGTCGTGCGCGCTTGGCCATGGCGGCCTGATACCTCTGCAAGCTCGGCTACACCAGAACGCAGACAGCCGCCTCACCTGCCTATCAGGGACTGCAGGTCGTCGCGCTTCATGAGTAGGTCACCGAGGTGCCGTCGATAGAGCTCGATGCTCGCGCGTTCTTGCCTCGCCCCTTCCGCAGACAGGTCCGGGTCTTCGAGAGCTCGCGTCGAGGACCGAACGCTCTCCTCCAGGGTGGCGATCTCGCGCTCGACCTTCTCAAGCTCGGTCACAACAGCTCCTCAATGTGGTCAACCGGACGAGGCCAGACGGACCCATTCGAGGTGACTGGCCTTGGTCGCTCGACTGTGCGCGTCAGCGCCATAGCGGACGAACACAAAGAACCTATCGAACGAGGTCACGACGCCCAGTTCGGGCTCCACCTCCGGGCGGTCACGATAAGCGACCCTGCGACCGATGTCCGATGGGGTCGGTGCGATCATGCTCAATGGGACCCTGTGTGCATCACCGAGATTGCGCAGGCTGCCGACTCGGGTCCCAACGTTGACTTAGCCGTGCGAGCCGGACGACATGGGCTGTTCCGGTCTGACACGCCTCGGCGAGTCGAGAGCCGGCAATTCAGGAGACCGCAGCCGCGAGATAGAGCCTGAAAAGCCAACAGCCCCTTCCCGGCAAGGAAGAGGCTGCTGAAAATTCCGAGGGCCTGTGAGGGCCGAGTCGCTTCCCCTCACAAGCCATGAGACCCCCCGGGGTGTCAAGACGGAACCTGTTTCCGTCAACGGGAAGGCTTTGCCTGGACCCTAGCCGCGGCCCGTGAGGGACCGGGTTCGATGAACTATGCCGATGAGATCCGCCGACAGGCGGAGGGGGCCGCGCGCGCCGCATTGCCCGCCATCACGGCGGCGCTCTGGCGCGCCTACAGCGACGGAAAGATCACGGAAGCCGAGGCTGAGTCGCTGTCTGGACTTATTGACGCCCGCCACTCATCCGTCGGTGGACAGAAATCCGGACAGAGCCCGAACCCAACGGCAACAGCCGACGTAGGCTTGACACTTTCGCCCTCAAATCGCGCGGGAAGCTCCAGGAGGCCTGGCGTCGGCTCCCGGCCACGCACGGACGCCTCGATGGAGCGCCGCCGCCGCTGGGCCGCCTCTGGCCGCATGCCGCAGGCTATCGTCGCCCGGTTCACCCTGGCCGAGCAGGCCGTGCTCTCTCTCGTGGCTGCCGAGGTGGCGCGCCGGAAGGACTGTCGGCTCTCGATCGAGAACCTGGCCGCTGTCACCGGCGTGTGCCGCTCGACCGTGAAGAACGCGATCCGCGAGGCGGCACGGCTGGGTCTGCTGACCGTCGAGGAGCGCCAGATCACCGGCTTCCGCAACGACACGAACGTGCTCCGCATCGTCTCGCCGGAGTGGCTGGCGTGGCTGAGGCTGGCGCGGAAGGGGAATACCGCCTGGCCTACCCCTGCCCAAGGGAAGGGTCATCACGGCTCCACCTTCCAAGGGGGAGGGGTCAAAAGCGTGACCAGCACGCCTACTGAAGTTCCACATCTGGGGAAAACGAGGCCAGCAGAACCGAAGAAGGGCTGCCGACGAGCGGCTGGCGACCTCGACCAATCAGGCCGAGCGAGAATTCGCGCGGGTGGTGGGACGGGCCGAGCCATGCGGTGAGGGTCTGCGGGTGTTCGGCAGAGCGGACGAGAAAGCCAGGTTGAGAACGAAACGGTTCTCGCGGCTGACCCGTTGAGGGCGCCATGACCTGCATCGCGATCCTGCTCGAAACCCCGCAGGGGGTACGCTTCCTCGTTGCCGCCACACCGCGGGAGGCTGCGCTGAAGGCCGAGTCCGTTATCGCCGCCATCCCGCAAACCCAGTTGCCCGTTCCAGCCTGGGTCGCGGGAGCTAGCTCTGGTACTGCCGATCTTCTGATGAACTACCTGGCTGATGTGCAGATGGAGCGCGTGCTGGAGGGTGCCCTCTAGAGCCATTCATTCTTGTGGCAGACCTCTCAGGATTTGCTGAAGTCTCGCCTCTTCCCGTCAGTGCGCCCGAGGCGTTCGCGACACCGCAAAGCGTGCGGCGGGCAAGCACGTGACGACAGGCGCTCTCCGGGCCAGTTCCCCGTAGGGCGCCCGTGAGGCCTCGGCCGGGCAGTCGCGTGAGGGTCGGTGCGGCGGGGGAACTGGACACCGCAAGCGCAGGCTCACGGCCCGGATCCCCTCAGCATCGGCCGCGTTGTTCGCCGTCTCACCCACTCGGGCGAGCGCGATAGCGCCCCTATCAAACACGGCAGCGCGGCACGCTCATGTCATCCATTGCGCTGCGTCTTGGGCTGCTTTTGATGCTCCTGCCGCCCAGCCTAGCGAAGGCCGAAACGATCCCTCTGAACGTGCCAATTCTGATGCACGGGTCGATCGGCGACGATGCCTGTCCGGAGAAGGGGCGTGTGATCGAGCTCGGGGCCGAGCCGGAGAGCTTCTTGGTGGTGCAGAGCGGTCCCGGAGAAGCTCCGTTCCGCGAGATCGGTCGCCTGCATGACGGCGACATGGTCGTGGTTTGCGAGAAGCTCGGCCCGTGGCTGGGCGTCGTCTACGGCTCCGCGCTGCTCGGATGCCGGACGACGATCCTCACGCCGGTCGAGCAGAGTTACACCGGCCCCTGCGAGCACGGCTGGGTTCTGGCGCGCTACATCAGCCTCAGCAAAGATCAAAACTAGCGTCGTTTGCCCAGGCAGTAAGCACCTAGACCGCTATTAACCATCGCGTAATGTTCGTTAATAACTCGTTGACGCGACACCGCTGTTTGTGAGGAAATACGTAGGCGGGTCGGTGCCCGCCACGTCTTTCGAGGTCATCATGGTTCGGGTCTCGGCGCTCAGGCTCCCGCGTCGCCTGGGTACGTGCGCGCTGGCAAGCCTCGCAGCCCCACTCTTGGCCCTCCTCGCCGGTACGAGCTCCGCCAGCGCTCACGTAAAATGGTTCTGTGCCTACGACGTCGCCGGGCAGCCGCGTGGCCTTGAGCAGGTGCTGTGCGCTGACTTCGAGTGGCTCGCCGGTCTGGCCATCCTGTGCCTGATGTTCGGGTGCCTGGCCGAGGGTACGCCGCTGGGCGGTGCCCTGCTCAACGCGCTGGATCGTGTGACCACCCGGATCCGCACCGACACCGAACTTCTGGTCCGCGCCACGCTGGGCTTCTTCTTCGTCTCGCTCTGGGAACTCGGCGGCATCATCCTCACCCCGGAGCTCAAGACCGACGTCGCCTGGATCCCGTGGTTCCAGCTCGCGCTGGCCGCCTGCCTGATCTGGCGGCGGACCATGCCGCTCACCGGCCTGGGCATCGTCTTCCTATTCAGCTTCGCCACCGCGCAGTACGGCGTGTTCCACCTCGCCGACTACCCGGTGTTCCTCGGGGTGGCGATCTACCTCGTCTGCCAAGGCCTCAACCTGAAGCCCTTCGGCCTGCGTCCGCTCGACATCGTGCGCTGGAGCGCGGCCATCACGCTGATGTGGGCCTCGGTCGAGAAGTGGGCCTACCCGCAGTGGACCGATCCGCTGCTCACTGCCAAGCCGCAGATGACCGTGGGCGCGACGCCCGAACTGTTCATGCAGGCGGCCGGCGTCATCGAGTTCACCCTGGCCTTCGCGCTGCTCTGGACACCGCTGGTGCGACGCGCTGCGGCGATCATCCTGGCGGCGATTTTCGTCTCGGCGGTGTTCGAGTTCGGCAAGGTCGACGCGATCGGGCATTCGGGGATCATCGTCGTGCTGCTCGGCATCGCCGCCGATGACGTGCGCACCGCGGTGCGGGTCCGCGACATCACATGGGCGCCGGCGTACTACGGTGGTGCGCTCGCGACCTTCCTGGCGCTGTACTACGTCGGTCACGAGGCCCTGTACGAAGGCCTTACCGGCCTGCCGGTGATCTGAGGCCATCCGGTAAATGGAGCTCGGTGGCGGCCATCCTACTGGACGTGGAGGGTAAGCTTCATCTTCGGGTGGATACCGCACTCGATCACGAAGTCGCCGGCCTCTTTCAGCGTCAGCGTGGCCTGCTTGCCCGGCTCCTGGTCGCCGGCGTCGAACGCGAACCGATCGGCCTCGATGAAGGCGTGATGGATCGCACCGTCATCCCCGTTGACCAGGACGATCGTGTCACCTCGGCGCAGGAACAGGTCGGTGGGGGCGTATTGCCGACCTTTCTGCAGCACGACGCGGACGACGTTGGTAAGATCGGCTTGAGCCGGTCCGAGCGCGAGTAACCCTGCCATGAGCGCGACAGGCGTGCTGATGAGAAACGTGCGACCTAGATTGCATATCGGCACGGATACAACCTTGATAAATAATTTTCGTCAAACATACCTAGCACTATAAGGCTGGGTGCCGCCTAACAGAGATCAGTATAGTCGCCTAAAGGTTCCCGGTGCTTCGCGCTCGATTTGTGAAACGTGCGCAATCTACGCGTTAATATCAATGAATTATTAAGCCTAAGTACTCATGAATGGTTCAGACGTAGGGACCGCCGAATAGGTCGCCCATCGCCTTCCGCCGGAACAGCGTGCGCCACCGCCGCCTCTGATGCTCTGGCCGGTCGTGGATCATGTGGCAGCGCTGGCAGAAGGCCGCGAGGTTGGCATCCGCGTTGTTGGCCGTGTCGTGGTCCCGGTGAGCGGCTGCCAGGACGACGTGGGTCCGGCGAGCGCGACCGAGGATATCGACGCCAGACCTGACCCGGATCCGGCGGCCCCAGCCATCGCGCCAACGGCTGGCCTCCGCATCCCACCAGCGCCCGTCGCCGAGGTGGTAGACCATCTGCCCGTGCGGTCGCCCGCAGCTCTCACAGCGGCCCTGCGCGCGACCAAAGCGGATCGCCATCGACAGCTCGCGCCAGTCGATCGGGTAGAAGAAGCGGTGCTCGGGCCGGATCGGCATGGCGGTGGGACTGTGCCACCGATGGTGAAAAAAGCGTAGCGGCAAGGGATCGTTATGCAGCCTGCACGACCGAGCAAACGACGTCTGTGCCAACCCCAAAATGGCGCGGGCCGAGCCCTCAAGGGGCCGGCCCGCTTGCCGTTCGGCTTCGCCTGTAAAAGCCGCAGCGACGCCGCAGAATACCCGCATGCCGCCTGTTGCCGCCATCAGTAGCGACCGCCACGCACCGTTAATGCTTCCTCAAGACTCCGTGTTGGCCGAACCCTGAACCGCCAGCTTGAGCCAAATTGTCCGCTGCCTCGGTCACTGCCCTGAAAAGCCGCTGCTTCTTGGTACGAACCGTTTGTTGCCGTACCGGCCCATTTCGTCATTAGTGACTGGCGGCAGCCCGAGTTGGCGAGCGAGTGATACCAAATCACTCAGCCGCCCGGTTCGCGTTTTGCGGCGCAAGTTGACCCGGTGGGTCTCTACGGTCCGCACGCTCAGGTCTAGGTGGCGGGCGACGTCTTTGTTGCTGAACCCAGAAATTAGAAAACGCAGCACCTCCGCCTCGCGCGGCGTCAGCCCGAAGTCGTTTTTCTGCTCCGATTGAGCAAGGCAATTCGCTCCCGTAGCGAGAGCGAGCAGCGCGGTGCAGATTTCGCGCGACGATTGTGAACGTCCCACAAAGGCGCTGGCGCCAGCAACTAGGAGCGCCTGGAAATCGCCAGCCGTGAGCGCGTCGAAAGCAACGAGGATGCGAAGCTTCGGCCATCGCTCCTTCAACTTGGAGATGCGCGCGATCCCGGTTGCGAGTTGGATGTCGTTTAGAAAAGCCAGAACGACTGCATGTTCGATGTCAGCCTCATCGAGTTCCACCTCATCAATTGTGTGGAACTGCGGCATGTGCTCCAAAGTGGCGCGGATATTCGTGTTCAGACCATGCAATTCATCAAGGATAAGGAGCCCAATGGCGGCACTCATAGCTCAGAACCTCTCGTCTTTCGGTTCGCTACAGACGGAGCAAAATTGAGGAAAGTTTCAGACGATATGTTTCAAGAGGTCGCGGCAAGCGTTCGTCAAGGAATTTTGAGATAACTTCGATGTGTATCAACAGGCTATCTTGCATTTTAATTTTAGTAATCAATTAGAAATATGATCTGAATATGTATCTATAGATCGATATATATGTCTTTGTTATATAGTAATTATTCTTAACTGACTGAATGTAAATTAAAGTATAGGTCAAAGCTCAGTATCGTTGTCCGGCGTTTGAGCAGATCTGCTCTGCCAGCACTGGTTGGCTGAGATGAAAGCGAAAAACTCGGTAGCCTGGTAGAACGTATGCTCGGGCCGGATCGGCATGATGTGGCGTGGAGCCTAGAGGGAAATGCCATCTGGCAAGGAGCTTCACCATCCCGGCTGTGACTTGCGGGACACAGTTCGCGGTGAGCGACGCTGCATGATGCAACCAAATTGGATGCTAGTAGTTACGGCGCACTACGCTGTACCTTGCGAAGTACTTAGCTAGCACAGCGCATCTTCATGAACGGTTTACTATGCCGTCTTGCCTCATCGGTGATGGGTGTGTCCGTAAAACTACAGCTATTTGGCTCATGGACCGGTAGCCTTACCGCAGATAGAAATTCTGGACCCAACACGATGACCAAGCTCCTGGCCTCGCTGGCTGCCTTCACTGCCCTGACCGGCGCCGCTGCCGCCGCCGACCTGCCGCGTCGCG
>NZ_VRVD01000176.1:0-8375 GCF_008040015.1 Methylobacterium sp. WL18
GGTTGCCGGCCCTGGTGATCGATACCGGGGCCCGAGGCGAAGGCGCCCGCGCGGTCGCCGAAGCGATGGACGCCCGCTATCTCGTGCTGCCCCGGGCCGATGCCGGCCTGCTCAGCGCGGCGGTGCGGGCCGCGCTCTGAGCGGGATATCGGGCCGGAAAGAGCCGGCCGTGTCGACGATCAGAGGTGGTAGCCAGCCCCGAGATCGGCGACGCGCTGGTTGTGGGACATCCAGGCGTTCAGCATCTCGCGGAACAGGCCGCGGAAGCTCCAGCGGCCGTCGGTCGAGCCGGCGAAGTGATGGGTCGAGGAGGTGAAGACGATCATGGCCGGTTCCAACGGTGAGAGATGCGCGGTGCCTGTGTTCGCCCCTTTGATGCCCCCGATGTTGCGTCGCAGCAATCCGGGCTCCGGCAGCGGTGGCATGCAGTTTCCGCATGCTTTCTCAATATCTTACGAAATACTTCCGACACGGCACGATAGCGCAGGCGCGGGCGGTACGCTTGCGCTTGGTGCGCTGCGGGATTCCGGCCGGTGCTGAGCCCGCGCGACGCGGATCGGCCCGATTGGGCGGTCGAGGGCCGGGATTGGCCGCACCGGGACGCGAGCCGCTTCGTCGAGGCGGCGGGCCTGCGCTGGCATGTGCAAGAGTTCGGGCAGCCCGAGGCGCCGGTGCTGCTGCTTCTGCACGGAACCGGGGCGGCCACCCATTCCTGGCGCGGCCTTGCGCCGCTCCTGGCCCAAAATTTCTACGTCATCGCCCCGGACCTTCCGGGCCACGGCTTTACCGATCCCCTACCGGACGCCGACTTGTCGCTGCCGGGCATGGCCCGGGCCGTAGCGGGGCTCGTGGGAACGCTCGGACGCCCGCCCATCGTGGCGGCGGGTCACTCGGCCGGGGCGGCCGTGTTGGCGCGGATGTGCCTGGACGGGTCGATCGCTCCGCGCCTGCTCGCGGCGTTCAACGGTGCGCTCGCACCCTTGCCCGGGGCGGCGAGCCTGCTGTTCCCCGGCATGGCACGGCTGCTGTTCCTCAACCCGTTCACGCCAAGAATCTTCGCCTGGACGGCGGATCGGTCGGCGGCCAAGAAGCTGATCGAGGGGACCGGCTCACGGCTCGATTCGCAGGGCGTCGATTTGTACAGGCGCCTGTTCGCCCGGGCCGGGCACGTCCGCGGGGCGCTGGGCATGATGGCGAACTGGGATCTCGCCGGGTTGCACCGGGCGCTGCCGGACCTCACGACCCGAACCCTGCTGATCGTCGGCGGCGACGACCGGGCGATCCGGCCCGACACCGCCTTCACGGTCCGCGACCGCCTGCCCGACGCCCGCGTCGCGCTGATCCGGGGGCTCGGCCATCTCGCGCACGAGGAGGCCCCCGAGCGGGTCGCCGAGGTGCTGCGCGAGGAAGCCCGGGCCGCGGGTGTTCCCGGGCTCTGACGGGACTGGCGCCAGCTTTGCGTGGGTCGTAGAGCCAACCGCAAGGTGCGGGGCCTGCGGCGAAGCCGGGACGAAGGAGTGGCCGGGACGATGGCGAGACCCGTGATCGGCGTCATCGGAAACGCGCGCCTGCTCGACAACCGGTTCACGGCCCAGATCGTCGGCCAGAACAACCTTCGGGCGGTGGCCGACGTGGCCGGGGCCCTGCCGCTGATGTTCGCCGGCTGCCCCGGGATCACCGATCTCGGCGACCTCCTCGACACGGTGGACGGCATCCTGCTCACCGGCGGCCGTGCCAACGTCCATCCGACCCGCTTCAGCACCGCCGCAGACCCGGCCCACGAGCCTTACGACGAGGCCCGCGACGCGACGGCGCTGCCATTGATCGAGGCCTGCGTGGCGCGGGGCGTACCGCTGTTCGGCATCTGCCGCGGGTTTCAGGAGATGAACGTCGCCTTCGGCGGCAGCCTGCACCCGGAGATCCGCAATCTGCCCGGTCGCCTCAACCACCGGATGCCACGGCTCGAGAACGGCGAGATCCACCCGGACCTCGAAGTGGTGTTCGCCGACCGCCACGCGGTCCGCCTGACCCCGGGCGGCGCCTTCGCGCGGCTGCTCGGGTGCGAGACGATCCGGGTGAACTCCCTGCACGGCCAGGGCATCCTGAAGCCGGGCGCCCGCATCGTGATCGAGGGCATCGCCGAGGACGACACCATCGAGGCGATCCGCATCCACGACGCGCCGGGCTTCGCCCTGGGCGTACAGTGGCACCCGGAGCACGACGCCGCGACGAACCCGATCAACCGGGCGCTGTTCGCGGCGTTCGGAGCCGCGGCGGCGCGGCAACGGGCCTCACGATGAGCGGGGTTGAACAGACCCTGTGACGGGCCTCAAGCGGCACCGCCGATCGGTCCGGCACCCTTCGATATCGCGCTTTCGCGCACCGATTTATTGCATAGAGCAGCTTTTTCTCAAATGACAATGATGTTATTTAGATAAATTTCAATAAATAATATGATCGAGTTGTTTTATATTTGCATAATACGCAAGTATTTAAGTGTTGCAGCTGCGTGACAGCTCCGCATTATACGATTTGATACCACGCTCGTATTTCATTTGCTTGGACGACTCATGTTCTACAAGACTTTTTCCCCCCTGGCCGCGCTCGTTGCCTTGACCAAGCTCGCCTCGGCCGCGGATCTTCCGCGCCGGGCATATACGCCCCCGCCGCCGGCCCTGCCGGCCTTCACCTGGGCGGGCCCGTATTTCGGCATCAACGCCGGCTACATCACCAGCACCAAGGATGCCGTGACGACCGTGGGCGTGCTCCCGCTCAACAACGGGGGCGTGACCGGCGATCGTCCGGGCACGCGCGCGCTGCCGCGGGACGGCTTCGTCGGCGGCGGTCAGATCGGCTACAATGTCCAGCTGACGCCCAGCTTCGTCGTCGGCGCCGAGGCCGACCTGGCCTACACGGACCTGAACCGCACCCGGAGCAGCACCGGGCGGCTCGGCGGGATCAGCACCTTCCGGCAGATGGGCAACGCGCTCGGGACCCTGCGCGGACGTGTCGGCTACGCCTTCGACCGCACCCTCGTCTACGGCACCGGCGGCTTCGCCTACGCGGGCGAGACCTACCGCGGCGTGTTCCAGACAGCGGCCGGCCGACCGAGCTTCTACGGCAGCAGCTCGCGCGTCGAGACCGGCTACGCCGTCGGCGGCGGCATCGAGTTCGCCCTACCCACCGATTCCGCGTTCAACATCTTCCACACCAACGCCGTGACCCTCAGAGGCGAGGCGCTGTACTACGATCTCGGCCGCCGCACCGTCCCGCTCGTGGCGGTGGGGCCAGGCGTCGGCGCCTACGCCGCGCGCTTCCGGAACGAGGGCGTGCTCGGCCGCTTCGGCCTGAACTACAAGTTCGGCAGCTAGAGCATCATCCCGGAACCCGGCCGCCGGCTTCCGGGATGATGCGAATCAAAAAGCCCGCGCATCCCCAAGGCGGAGACGCCGGCCCGACGAGCCCGAACCGTGTTCGCATCCGCGCCTCACGGCCGCTTCGGCACCGGCCGTCGGCAATAGGCGCGCGCCTCCGCGTCCGAGAGGCCGTCCTGGGCCGTCACGCATTGGTCGAGGGTCAGGCCGATGCTGGCCGCGTAGGTCTGGTTCGGCGACAGGGCCTCGCGGGCGAGGCCCGCCAGGTAGACCAGGAACGCGGCCACCGCGAGGAGGGTCGCGGCCATGAAGGCGCGGTTCAGCATCGGTCCCGCCCCCTTTCACGCTGGAGGCCCCCGCGGCCCGTCACGGGAAACCAACCAGCAGCTGCGCCATCGCGAGCAGAACGAGGCCCGCGCAGATCAGAACGACGGCGGTGCGATCGAGACCGGGGCGGCGCATCGTGAGCGGGCCTAACGCATCGTGTCGGGGACCGGAACCGGCACGATGCGCTGGCCTTCTGATGCGCATCGCCTCTTTGCCGAACGCCGGTGGCCGCCTTTCAGGATGATGCGCCGGCATCCGCTGCGGATCGGGGCGGCGCCCGGTGCGGGGCTCACTGGAGCACGCCCCACAGGCCCGCGGCCAGGCCGAGGGTGAGCGACAGCATCGCGGCACCGAGCAGGGCGCGATCGATCCTGCGTGCGACGCGATCCTCCGATTCCAACACGATCATGGCGCCCTCTCCCTCGCGCCGGAGAGTGGGGACCGCCTGTTGCTGCTCGATGTCGCCGCGTCTCTGCTCCATCGGCGCGTCGGCGCGGCACAGGAACACCCCGGTCGAGCCATCGTTGGACCCGTATCCCAACGCGAGACCCCGCATGACCACAGATCCGCTGCACAAGTATCCCCGTCCGCCGTTCGAGGCACAGCCGCAGAGCTTTCCGGGCAAGACCGGCCGCATGGCGCCCGAGCCCGATCACGGCGAGGACAGCTACAAGGGCTCCGGCAAGCTCACCGGCCAAGTCGCGCTGATCACCGGCGGCGACAGCGGCATCGGCCGTGCGGTGGCGATCGCCTATGCCCGCGAGGGGGCCGACGTCGCCATCTCGTACCTGCCCGAGGAGCAGGCGGATGCCGAGGCGGTGAGCGGCTGGATCGAGAAGGCTGGCCGGCGCGCCCTGCTGCTGCCGGGCGATCTCAAGGATCCCGCCTACGGCCGCGCGATCGTAGCCCGCACCGCCGAGACCTTCGGACGCCTCGACGTGCTGGTGAACAACGGCGCGTTCCAGCAGCCGAACGAGGGCCTGGACGCCATCGAGGACACCATCTTCGAGGACCATTTCCGCACGAACGTGTTCGGCCCGTTCTACGTGACCAAGGCGGCTCTGGCGCACCTGAAGCCCGGCGCGTCGGTGATCTTCACCTCCTCGGTGAATTCCAAGCATCCGATGCCGTCGCTCATGGCCTACAGCGCCACCAAGGGCGCGCTGAGCAACATGGTGCTGAGCCTGTCCCAACTCCTGGCCGAGAAGGGCATCCGGGTGAACGGCGTGCTGCCGGGCCCGATCTGGACGCCGTTCATCCCGTCCGGAATGAGCCAGGATTCGGTGAAATCCTTCGGCAGCCAGGTGCCGTTCGGCCGCCCGGGCCAGCCGGCCGAGCTCGCCTCCGCGTACGTGATGCTGGCCTCCGAGGAGAGCAGCTACACGTCGGGCGCGCTCATCACCGTCGCCGGAGCGATGCCGGTGTTCTAAGCCGGATCGTTCCTGCTCTCTGTATCCGGGGACACCGCCAGGCGCCCCACCCGGGCGGTGTCCCATACCCGAGCGCTTTTCGAGGCTCGCCCGCCCGTGGTATCAGCGGGGCCTTCTCCTCGATCCACCGGAAGACACCTACCGCGTCCCGAGGCGCGGTGCGCCGGCAGGATACGGGTCAACACGGATCTCGCACACGTGACGGCGGCTGAGACTTGCGGCGCACTTCCGGGATGGCGGTTCTCCGTCGCCCCCATGATGGACTGGACGGATCGGCATTGCCGGGCCTTCCACCGCACCCTGTCGGCGCGGGCGCGGCTCTACACCGAGATGGTCACCACGGGCGCGGTGCTGCACGGCCCGCGCGATCGGCTGCTCGGGTTCTCGAAGCAGGAGCATCCGGTCGCGGTCCAGCTGGGCGGGTCGGATCCGGCCGAACTGGCGCAGGCGGCGCGGATCGCGGCCGATTTCGGCTACGCCGAGATCAACCTCAATGTCGGCTGCCCGTCCGACCGGGTGCAGGACGGCCGCTTCGGCGCCTGCCTGATGCGCGAGCCGGCCCTGGTCGGCGACTGCGTGGCGGCCCTGAAGGCGGCGGTGTCGGTTCCCGTGACGGTCAAGTGCCGGATCGGCGTCGACGACCAGGATCCCGAGGCGGCCCTGGATGCGCTCGCCGACGCGGTCGTGGCCGCAGGGGTGGACGGGCTGATCGTCCACGCCCGCAAGGCCTGGCTCAAGGGCCTTTCGCCCAAGGAGAACCGCGACGTGCCGCCCCTCGATTACGGCCGTGCCGCCCGGCTGAAGCAGCGGCTCGGCGCCCTGCCGGTGGCGGTCAACGGCGGCCTGCGCGACCTGGATACAGTGCGCGCGCACCTCGCCGAGGTGGACGGCGCGATGGTCGGCCGCGCCGCCTATACCGAGCCGGCGCTGCTGCTCGGCGTCGATCCCGAACTGTTCGGCGTGGACGCACCGGTCCCCGACGCCTTCGCGGCCGTGGCGGCGTTCGAGCCCTACCTGGCCGAAATCCTGGCCCGGGGCGAGCGCCTGCATGCCGTGACCCGGCATATGCTCGGCCTGTTCAACGGAAGGCCCGGGGCCCGGGCTTTCCGGCGCCACCTCTCGACCCACGGGATGCGGCCCGACGCCGGACTCCAGACCCTGCGGGACGCGGTGGCCATGGTCTCGCATGAAGCGCCGGAGGCGCAGGCGGCTTGAGGCGTGCGCCGCCTCAGGGCGGGCTCAGGATCAGCCGGTCGCCTCGGACCTCGTAGGCCGACAGGCGCGTCAGGAAGGTCTGGCCCAGCATGTTGCCGGCCAGCGAGCCCGGCCGCGCCACCATGGCGTTCACCCGGCGCTCGGTTATGGTGCCGATGTGCAGCGAATCCAGCTGGATCGGCGCCGCATACGCGATGCCGTTGGCCGTGGACACCCGGGCGGTGAAGTCGGCCGCCGCCGGGGTGAGGCCCAGGGCGGCTGCGTTCTCGGCGGTCAGCACCACGCTGCTCGCGCCGGTGTCGAACAGGAACGGCTGGATGCGGCCGTTGACCTCGGCGTCGACCCGGAAGTCGCCGTCCGCCCGCCGGGTGATCGTGACGCCGCCGCCGGGGTTGGAGACGGCCGAGCCCGGCCGGAGTTCGCCGAGCACCCGGGCACCGACGCCCTGGATCCGGTCGCGGTAGCTGTAGCCGATGACCAGGGCGAGCCCGATCAGCGCCCAGGCCAGCAGCGCCCGCAGGCTCGGGCCGAGCGAGGTCGTGATCTGCCGCCAGTAGCCGGCGACCACCAGGATCAGGATGCCTCCCGTCGAGGCGAGCCCGGCGAGGTGGTCGGGCTCGATCACACCGCCGATGCTTTCGCTGCCGTCGCTGAGGACCAGCACGGCCATGACCAGGGCGATCGCGGCGAGCCCGAGATAGATCATGACGGCAGCGGCTCCTCGACGGGGGTGAAACCGGCCGCACGCAGCCGCGCACCGAGCCCGGCCATGATGGCGCGCCGCCGCGTCTCCGGCATCCCGCCCCATGTGGCGATCTCGTCGCGGGTACGCCCGCAGCCGCGGCACAGCCCGCTGCCGGCGTCGAGCACGCAGACCTTGGTGCAGGGGGACGAGGGTTTGGGCGCGGGCTGCATCGCGGATCCATGGCCGAGGGATCGTGGCTCGATCAAGGCCTTCGGGCATCATCCCGAATGGCAGCCGCAGGCCCTCGGCAAGACGTGGGATAAATCAACGAGTTCCTGCATCGCGCCGGTTCAGTGATCCGGACCGATCCGCTACGGTGCGAAGGGCGGCACCGCGGGCCATTCTTCTTCCACCAGCAGACCGTCCGCGAAACGCCGCACGTGGCGGCGCCCGTCCAGGGTTATCGCAACATGCTGTCCTGGCTTGGTCCGGAGAATGGTGTCGGCGATGTTCGCCACCCGCGCCATGAGGGCGGAGCGCCGATTGACCGGTAAAGAGACGACGGCGAGCATGCGTCCGACGAAGCTCTGCTGGTCGGCGATATTCTTATCATTCGTGACCAGGACGGCGTAGCCTGCGGCCTGGGCAGCTCGGAGCAGCGTGCCGTTGCCGATGCCCTTCCAAGCCGTCCGAAACCGATCGGCATCCACACCGCTGGCCCTCAGCCCGTCGGCGAGATGCCGCGGCACGCCCTCGTCGAGAACCACCCTCACGCCGCTCTCGAACCGGCCAGTGACCGCGAGGTAAGCATGAGGACTCGCACCACGTCGTTTTTATCCAGAGTCTGATAGGCGTCCAGGATCTCATCGACAGAGAGCCCGTCAGCCAAATTCTCGAACAGCACCTCGACAGGTACACGTGTCCCTCGGAAGACGCGTCGACCGCCCATGATCGTGGGATCCGAGGTGATGAGATCCTCGAGCGTCGGTCCGCGCTGGGAATCGGCCTGCATGGCGATGGCTCCACGGATTGCATCAGGTCGGCTGGCCTTGAAGCATCATGTCGGAACCGCCGACGAGCCTCAATCCGCCAGCGACGCCACCAGGGCCAGCAGCGCGGCGATCTCGGCCAGCTGCTGGCAGGCGCCGATCACGTCGCCGGTCTGACCGCCGATCTTGTTCCGGGCGAGCCGGGTGAGAGCGAGCGCCCCGAGGCCGGCGAACAGGATCATCAGCGCGACGCCGGCCACCGGCAGGCCGAGGAGAACGCTCCCCAGCGCGATGGCGAGGCCGCTACCGAGGGCGACCCAAAGGCTCGCCCGGTCCGGGCGGCCGACCGCGGCGG
>NZ_VRVD01000177.1:0-8343 GCF_008040015.1 Methylobacterium sp. WL18
GTGTCGGCCAGGGGCCGGGCGTGGCCGTGCCGGTCCGTCACAGCCAGCAGCCGCGACGGCAGGGGTCTCACGAGCCGACGAGGCCGAGTTGCGGGCTCGACGGATCGGCCCGGCCGCGGCGGGGGATGCGGCCGGCGCAATAGGCATCGCGCCCGGCCTCGACCGCGCGGCCCATGGCCCGGGCCATCCGCACCGGGTCGTCGGCCTTGGCGATGGCGGTGTTGATCAGGCAGGCCGCCGCCCCGAGTTCCATGGCGATGACCGCGTCCGAGGCGGTGCCGATGCCGGCATCGACGATCACCGGTACGCGCGCACGGCGGCAGATCAGCTCGATATTGGCCGGGTTGGCGACCCCCATGCCGGAGCCGATCAGCGAGCCCATCGGCATGATCGCGGCGCAGCCGAGATCCTCGAGGCGCTGGCAGACGACCGGATCGTCGTTGCAATAGGGCAGGACCACGAATCCTTCGTCCACCAGGTGGCGGCACGCCTCGATCAGCTCGGCCACGTCGGGATAGAGGGTCTCTCGGTCGCCGATCACCTCGACCTTGATCCAGTTGGTGTCCAGCGCCTCGCGGGCGAGCTCGGCGGTCATGATCGCGTCGCGGGCGGTCTCGCAGCCGGCGGTGTTGGGCAGGAAGCGCTTGCCCTTGAGGACCCGCACGGTGTCCGAGCCGTGGCCCTGGAGTGAGACCCGGCGGATCGAGGCGGTGACGACCTCGGCCCCCGACACCGCGACCGCGTCGCGCATGATCGCCTGCGTCGGGTAGCCGGCGGTGCCGATGAACAGCCGCGAGGACAGCTCCACGCCTGCGATGGTGAAGCGGTCCGCCTCGGTCTCGGGGCGCAGTGGCGTGACGGTGTGGTCCATGGTCAACCTCCCTGCATGGCGCGGACGATCTCGACCCGGTCGCCCTCGGCGACCGGCGTCTCGTCCCAGTCCCGGCGGCGCAGCACGCGGCCGTTCAGCGCGATGGCGATGCCCTGGGGGCTCTCGATGCCGGTCTCGTCGGCTTCGGCCTGGAACAGGGCCGCGATGGTTTCGACCGCGAGATCCCGCATCTCTCCGTTCACCAGAAGCTTCATGCCGAGGCCCTCCTGGGTTCGGGTCGGTGGAAGCGCGCCCGGGTGAACGGCTTGGCGATCTCGGGAAGTGCGCCGCGTGTGACGAGTTCGGCCACCGCGTCGGCGGTCACGGGGGCGAGCAAGTAGCCGTTGCGGTGATGGCCGGTGGCGACGACGAGGCCCGGCGCCAGCGTGTCGATGATCGGCGCGTCGTCGTCCGAGGTCGGGCGGTAGCCGCCCCACACGGCCTCGACCTCCATCTCCTCGACGCCGGGCAACACCCGGCGCGCACCCTCCAGCAGGGCGTAGAGGCCGCCGGCGGTGATGCCCGACCGGAAGCCGCAATCCTCGACGGTGGCGCCGACGATCAGCTGGCCGTCGCTCTTGGGCGCCATGTGGACCTGTTCGGTCCAGATCATCCGGCTGAGCGTACCGGTGCGCGCGGTGGTGCGCAGCGCCATCGACTGGCCCTTGAGCGGCCTCACCGGCAGGGCGAGGGTTTCGGGCAGCAGGCCGCCCTCCCCGCTCCACGCGCCGGAGGCCAGCACGACGGTATCGGCCGTCACGGACCCGTCGCCGGCCCGGATGCCGGTGACGGTGCCGCCGGACCAGTCGAGCCCAGCCACGGCCGTGCCCTCGACCAGCGTCACGCCGGCACGCCGGCAGGCCTCGGCCAGCGCCGCCATCACGAGGCGGGGATCGACCTGGTGATCCGACGGGCAATGGACGCCTGCGGTGACGGAGGGGCGCAGGGCCGGCTCCAGCCGCCGCACCTCGGTGCCCGGCAGCCACGCGGCATCGAGGCCCGAGCGGCGCTGCAGGTCGTAGCGGAAGCGCAGGCGCTCGACCTCGTCGCGGCCGATGGCGACCACCACGGTGCCGTCCGCGCGGTAATCGATCGGCAGCCCGGTCTCGGCTTCGAGGGCGTCGCGGAATCCCGGCCAGAGCCGGAGGGATTCGAGGGCGAGCGGCAGCAACGGATCGGAGCCAGGCTCGTGCTCGGCGGCCGGGGCCAGCATGCCGGTGGCGGCCAGGCTCGCGCCTGCGCCGATCGTGTCGCGCTCGACGACGACCACCGAGCGGCCGGCGCGTGCGAGCCGCCAGGCGATCGACAGGCCGATCAACCCGCCGCCGACGATGGCGACATCGGCACGCGCCGGCAGCGAGGCCTGCCCGGCGAGGCTGGCCGGGAGGCGGCGACGTCCGATCGGTGAAACGGGGCGGTCAAAAGCCAAAGTCATCTCCGCGGATTTCCGTCGCGAAGATCGGGCCGTGTGCTTCGGTGAGAAGCGGTGGCCTGCCATTCAGGCGGCCGCGGTCCAATCCCTACGCCGGTATGAGCCGGATCAGGTTCAAAGGATTTCCGCGCCGCAGGTCCGGGTGGACGTGCCAGCGGTTTCTCAGCCCCTTGCCGGGGATCTCCCTGGAACAGCGATAGATCTGGTCGCGCGGGCCCCGCGGGTCAAGCCCGATACCGTGAGCCGGGGTCTGGGATGCAACATTCCTGGAGGCGCAGTAACCGATCGGATCTCCGGTCCAAGGCCTACCGCTGAATCGCGTCGCTTGCCGATTGAGCGATATGCGCCACGCTCGATCATTGAAGGCGTCGGCAGCACGAACGCGCATGCCGACATATCCGCGCCAGCGATTCCCAGATTTTTGATTTTTCCGATTTATAACCAGTAATATTCAACGAAATTCCCACAGATAATAATCGGATCTCTCAAAAGATATTAGAATTATTACGTCATTCACGATGCGATTTACCTAATAAAAATCAAAACATCAATTTGATGGAGGATGTCAGATTGGTTGACGAGGAGTTTTGCGCTATCAAAAAGCGCAGCACGATTAGAGGCGATGTAACGGAATTTTCTTTGGGTGCATGGGCATGAATAGTTTTGGTCAAAAAATTTGCCTTTCCATGATCGTCAAGAATGAGGCTCACGTTATTCGCAGGTGTCTTGATTCTGTGAGGCCGATTATTGACCATTGGGTCATTGTCGACACCGGCTCGACGGATGGAACCCAGGATGTCATCCGCGCAGCGATGGCAGACACGCCCGGAACGCTTGTGGAGAGACCGTGGGTCGATTTCGCCTTCAACCGCACCGAAGCTTAAAATTAGCGCGCCCGCATGCCGCCTATAGTTTGATCATCGATGCCGACGATCAATTGATAATTCCCAATGATTTCTCGATGCCGAAGCTCATTGCGGCAGGGTACATGCTGACGATTTTGGATGAAAATACAGAATACTGGCGTATAAAACTAGTTAAAAATAACAAAAACTGGCGCTATCGAGGCGTCGTGCATGAATTTCTGGAGTGTCAAAAGGACCCGCCAACACCCAAGCTGCCCCTTGCCATGCGTCGCGGCGACGATGGAGCACGTCATCGCGATCGGTCGTCGGAACGACGAGATTTGGCGGTTCTGGAAAGAGCTTTAGCTGCTGAAAAAGACCCATTCATGATCGCGCGATACACGTTCTATCTCGCGCGATCCTATCGCGATGTCGGCGAAGATCTTAAGGCGCTGGATTGTTATCTGAAGCGAAGCAGCCTCGGGTATTGGAAGGAAGAAGTATACATCAGTTTATTGAACGCTGCCTGGCTCATGGAGAAATTGGATGAGCCCGCGGAAAAAGTCTTGAAGCTGTACGATCGCATGATTCCCGTCTGTCCGGCGCGGGCTGAGGCACGCCACAGCGCTAGCCAATACTGTAGGCACAAGGAGAAGTTTGCGGCGGGATACCGGTATGCGGAGTCCGGACTGTCCCTCAAGGCGCCAAAAGAAGGCATCGCAATAATGCCCTGGGTCTACGATTTTGGATTGCTGGAGGAATTTTCCATTCACGCTTATCATACGGCGCAACACAAGGCCTGCGCGGCGGCATGCCTGAAAATACTCGACCTGCCGGGAGTTCCAGACGAGGTTCTCACCCGGACCGCAGCCTTGGCGAACGCAGTTCTAGTCAAGATGGCCGAGTCGATGCCCGGATCGGGGTAATTCCAGCACGGGTCCACGATCTTTCGATTATGGAGAGCCTAAAAGCTGAGGCAGTCGGAAAAATATCCGCGTCACTCGGCTAAGCACAGAGGTTTTACACGGCGATCATGTGATTATTACGTATGGGGAAAGTTTATCAGTCCTGTGAAATTTTGCGAAAACTCTCAGCTCGGCGCGCGCGGCCGCAAGAACTTCGGGCGGAACACCGCCATCGGCTCCCGGAAGCCGTCGAGGACGTGCTCGCCGAGCGGGATCGGATCGCCCCAGAGGAAGTCCACGAATGGCTTCGACATCAGCAGTGGCTCGCCGAGCTGGCGGTTCAGCCGGGCGATCCGGCTGGCGAGGTTCACGTCGCGGCCGATGACCGTGAAGTCGAGCCGGGAGCCCGAGCCGACATTGCCGTAGGCGGCCTCACCGTGGTGGAGCGCGATTCCCGCCGCCACCGGCACCGAGAACTGATGCAGGGCGTTGGCCTCGTCGAGGGCCGCCAGCGCGTTCTGGGCTGCAGTGAGCGCCCCCTTGGCGGCGCCGCCAAGGTCGTCTCCGGATTCCCGGAAGATCGCCAGCAAGCCATCGCCCAGATACTTCAGGACCTCGCCGCCTTCGCGCTCGATCGGCGGCACCAGGCAGTCGAAGAACACGTTGAGCAGCCCGACCGCCTCCTCGGGGGTCATGTCGGCCGAGGTGCGGGTGTAGTCGCGCATGTCGGCGAACAGGATCGCCGAGCGGATCCGCGTCACCTGTCCGCGGCGGATGTCGCCGGCCAGGATCGCCCGGTGCGGCTCGTCGCCGACATAAAGGCGTAGCACGTGGTCGAGCTGCTTGTTGAGGACGCGCATCTCGGCCACGGCCGCGAGCGCCGGCATGACGAAGCGGAGGATCGCGATGTCGTCCTCGCCGAACCCGTCGGGCGCCTTCGTGGCAAAGGTGATGCCGTTCTTGGTGCCGTTGGTGAAGAACAGCGGCGCCACGACGTAGTGGGTGTAGCCGCCGGCCTTCAGGTCCGGGATGATCGCGTAGGCGTCGTCCGGCGTCTCGGCGATGTCGAGGATCAGCCACTCGCCGGTCTCGTGGACCGTGTGGAACGGGCTGTTGAGATAGGCCTCCTGCGAGCGGCCCCCGTGCGGGAACAGCCGCACGCTGGTACCGCCGTCCCGGGTCCAGACCCGGCCGACGCCGGCATATTCCGAGTGCAGGGTGTCGATCGCCGTGGAGGCCCGGTCCACCGGCACGCCGATGGCGATCAGCCGCTCGGCGAGGCCGGAGAGCATGTCCTCGGCCTTCTGCAGCCGCGCGCCCTCGCCCAGCAGCCAGTCGCGGATGCCCACCGAGGGCTGGAGCGCGCCGAAGGGCACGTCGTCGGCTTCGGAGCCGTCCGCGAAGGCCGTCGGCAATCCGGGCGTTGGCGGGCGGCGTTCGAGCATGGCGCCAAGGTGGGGACCGCGCAGCCGCCTGGCAACGCGGTCGGAGGGGAGGCGCCGCGGTAGGCCGCGACGGGGGCTCAGTTGTCCAGGAAGCTCCGGAGCTTCCGGCTACGCGACGGGTGCTTCAGCTTGCGCAGCGCCTTGGCCTCGATCTGCCGGATGCGCTCGCGGGTCACCGAGAACTGCTGGCCGACCTCCTCGAGGGTGTGGTCGGTGTTCATGCCGATGCCGAAGCGCATGCGCAGCACGCGCTCCTCGCGCGGGGTCAGCGACGCCAGCACCCGAGTCGTGGTCTCGCGCAGGTTCGACTGGATCGCCGCGTCGATCGGCAGGACGACGTTCTTGTCCTCGATGAAGTCGCCGAGGTGGCTGTCCTCCTCGTCGCCGATGGGCGTCTCGAGGGAGATCGGCTCCTTGGCGATCTTCAGGACTTTCCGCACCTTCTCCAGCGGCATCGCCAGCTTCTCGGCCAGCTCCTCCGGAGTCGGCTCGCGGCCGATCTCGTGCAGCATCTGACGCGAGGTCCGGACGATCTTGTTGATCGTCTCGATCATGTGCACCGGGATGCGGATCGTGCGGGCCTGGTCGGCGATCGAGCGGGTGATCGCCTGCCGGATCCACCAGGTGGCGTAGGTCGAGAACTTGTAGCCGCGGCGGTACTCGAACTTGTCGACCGCCTTCATCAGGCCGATGTTGCCCTCCTGGATCAGGTCCAGGAACTGCAGGCCGCGGTTCGTGTACTTCTTGGCGATCGAGATCACGAGGCGCAGGTTCGCCTCGATCATCTCCTTCTTGGCCTGCCGGGCCTCGCGCTCGCCCTTCTGGACCATGTTGACGATGCGGCGGTACTCGCCGATCTCCAGGCCGGTCTCGGAGGCGAGGTCCAGGATCTGGGCGCGCAGCTCCGTCACCTGCTTCGAGCCGCGCTCGACCAGGTTCTTCCAGCCCTTGCCGCCCAGCGTGCCGACCCGCTCCATCCAGTTCGGATCGAGTTCGTAGCCCTGGTAGTGGCGCAGGAACTCGTCCCGGGCCACGCCATGGCTCTCCGCGTAGCGCATCAGCCGGCCCTCGTGGCCGATCAGCTGCTTGTTGATCGAGTAGAGCTGGCCGACCAGGGCCTCGATGCGGTTGTTGTTGAGCGACAGCGACTTCACGTCGGCGACGACGCTGTCCTTCAGCTCGATCTGCTTCTGGTTCTGGGCCGGGCTGTTCTTCTCGCCGGCGGCCTTGCGGTCGGCGCCCTCGGTCTGGAACTTGCGCAGCTTGCGGTAGTTCGCGGCGATCGCGTCGAAGGTCTCGAGGACCCGCGGCTTGATCTCCGCTTCCATGGCGGCGAGCGAGACGTTGTTCTCGAGGTCGTCCTCGTCGTCGCCGCCCTCCGGGGGCGCGGGCGGCTCGGCCTCCTCGGCGCTCTCCTCGCTCTCGCCCTCGGCGATCTGCGGCGCGTTCTTGCCGTCCGGGCCGGCGTAGGTCGCCTCGAGATCGATGATGTCGCGCAGGAGGACCTTGCCCTCCACGAGCTCGTCCCGCCAGATGATGATGGCCTGGAAGGTCAGCGGGCTCTCGCAGAGGCCCGCGATCATTGCCTCGCGGCCGGCCTCGATGCGCTTGGCGATCGCGATCTCGCCCTCGCGGGACAGGAGCTCCACCGAGCCCATCTCGCGCAGGTACATCCGCACCGGATCGTCGGTGCGGTCGGTCGGCTCCTTGGTGGTCGTGGCGACGGTGACGGCGCGCGTCGGCGCGACCTCGGCCACCTCGCCACCCTCGGATTCCTCCTCCTCGCCGTCGGCGCCGTTCGCCGTCTTCTCGGTGGTTGCGGCCTCGTCGGTCTCCTCGGCCTCGACCACGTTGATGCCCATCTCGGACAGCTGCGAGAGCACGTCCTCGAGCTGATCAGGATCGGACTGGCCCTCGGGCAGGACCTCGTTGACCTCTTCGTAGGTCACGTAGCCGCGCTTCTTGGCGAGCTTGACCATCCGCTTGACCGAAGCATCCGTCAGGTCGAGGAGCGGCCCGTCGGTCTGCTGCTCGGGGGCAGCGTCCGTCTCGTCCCGTTCCGTTGCCTTCGTCGCCATGATCAGCCTATTGTTTCGGGTGCGGTGCGCTGCGGGGGCCTGACTAAGGCCGCTCCACGCCGTCGGCGCCGCGATACTTGCGAGTGGCCCCGGATTGCTCCGGACGCCTTGAGTCGTCGGGTTCCGTATGCAAGCCCGAGGCTTGACCGATTGTTAACTAACGCGGGGTTCGGCCCGTCGCCACCGCCATCGCACGGCCGTCATGCGGCGGTCGAGTCGTTCGACACCGGCTTGTCGGCTTCAGCCTCGGCGGCGATGACGGTCTCCAGCCTCGCCTTGACTTCGCAGAGCCATGCCCACCCGGCATCGGTCGGATCGTCCTCAAACGCCTGCCGTGCTTCGCGAAGTTCGCTATGTAGCGCGCCAGCCTGCCGGTGCAAGATCATCGCCTGTCTGAGAGCGTCCGCGCGCTGCTGCGGATCGGCGTGCGGGGACAGCGTAATCCGGTCCCGGGAGCGGGCCAGCGCCAGAATCCGCTCCGCCGCCTCTCCGAGGCTGGCCCGTGTGATGCGGATTCGCAACAGGTCCGCGTTCGTTTGTCCATCCTCTGCGGCACAGGCGACCAGGACCGACAGGAGCGCCCGGGCGTCGGGGTGCTCGAAGTCGAGTTCCGAGACCTCGTCGCCGAACTCGCCGAGCATCTCCGGGTGCACCAGCAGCGTGCCGGCGATCACCGCCTCGCGCACCGGCGCCGCCCCGGAGAAGCCCGCCGAGGCGGTCATCGAGGCGCTGGGGCTGCCGGTGATGCGCGGCGAGACCGGCTCGCC
>NZ_VRVD01000178.1:0-8332 GCF_008040015.1 Methylobacterium sp. WL18
ACGTCTGGGCCGTGTATGCGCGTCGGCGGCTCGCCGGCGGCGTCGGCCTCGTGTTCGACCGCCTGTCGAGCCCCCTGTACCGGGGCGTCGACTTCTACGCCCGCGCGGCGACGCGCGAAGGCGCCGACCTGCTCACGACCCTGGGCTTCGCCAAGGGCGGGGGGGCGAACGGGCTCCTCTATCATTTCGCCCGGACGCCGGTTCCCGAGATCTCGCCCCCATACGACAGCCACAGGCCCGGCCTCAGCGGCGTCAGCGTCGCCGTGGCGCGCAGCTTCGAGGATCTCGCCCGGGTCATCGCCCTGCGGGCCGCCGTCTACATGGCCGAGCAGGCCTGCCCGTACGAGGAGGAGTTCGACGGCAACGACCTCTCGGCCACCCACCTGATCGGCTATGTCGGCGACGAGCCGGCCGGCTGCCTGCGGATCCGGTTCTTCGCCGACTTCGCCAAGATCGAGCGGCTGGCCGTCCGGGCGGAATACCGCAACACCCGCATGGCCTTCGCGCTGGTCCGGGCCGGGATCGAGCTGGCCCGGGTCAAGGGTTACCGCCGGCTCTACGGCCACGCGCAGAAGCGCCTCGTGGGGTTCTGGAGCCGGTTCGGCTTCCGGGTCTTCGAGGGCGCGCAGGAACTCGTGTTCTCGGATTTCGACTATGTCGAGATGCTGCTGGAGGCGGAGCCGCACCCGGAGGCGATCGGGATCGGCGTCGATCCCTACGTGATCATCCGTCCCGAGGGCCGGTGGCACAAGGCCGGCGCCCTGGACCGGTCGCGCGCCCGGGCGGTGACGCGGCCCTCCGTCGATGGGCAGCTGGCGCGATGACCCGCCACGTGAATCCGGCGCTCTACCGCCGGCCGAGCAGCGTGCCCGTGCTGGTCCTGGTCGACATGCAGCAGGAATACGAGATCGCCGGCCGCCCGCTGGCCCTCCCGGGCATCGCCCCGGCATTGGAGAAGTGCCGGCTGGCCCTGGATCATGCCCGGGACAGCGGCATCCCGATCGCCTACGTGCGCTGGATCGGGGCTCCCCTGTTCCAGGCCGGCTCGCGGTTCGCCCGCTGGATCGAGGGATTCGAGCCTCACGGGTGCGACATGGTCTTCGACCGGGACCGGCCGTCCTGCTACGCCAGCCCGGCCTTCGCCGACGCGATGGAGCGCGGCGGCGTACAATTGGTCATCGCGGGTTTCGCCGGCGAGGCCGCCTGTCTCGCCACGGCGATCGACGGGTTCCACCGCGGGCAGGATGTGACCTTCCTCTCCGACGCCTCGGCCAGCCACGATCTCGAAGGCATCGCGGCCCACGACGTCCACCGCTCGATCAGCGCCGTGATGCGCGCCTTCGCGGATGTCATGGACACGCAAGCTTGGGTCACGGCGTCCGCGCCGTTCAGGCCCGTATCGACCTTCTTGAATCCCTCGGCACGCCAATGACCGGTTCCGATCCCCACGAACGCGCCGCGCCGCAGAGTCCCCAGGATTACGACGCCATCGATCGCCGGCTCGGACAACACGCCGTCGGTCTGGTTCAGGCCGCCCGGGAGAGCGGCGACGCGGCGCTGATCGCGCAGGCCGAGGCCATGGCCATGGCGGTGGGGTTCGCCCTCGCGTCCCGCATGCCGGCCCTACCGGAGGCCGGCGAGTCCTGACGGGTCAGACGACCGCGTCGTCGCCGGCGATGAGGCGCATGGCGCGCAGCCGCGCGGTGCGCTCGTCGCGCGATCGCAGGTCTGCCCGGATGGCGGCCCAGAGCAGCGCCGCCTCGGCGATGCCCTCAGGCTCGACCGTTGCGTCGGTCTCGGTCTCGCGCTGATCGAACGCGTCCATGTCGTGGCATCCCGCGCCTTGAGGTGCGGTCCGGTATCAGCACAAACCTTCCGCGGTCCAGCCTCAAATACAGGCATCGGCCGTACAACCGGCCCGGTTCGTCACGACCGACAGGTTTCGTGAACGGCTGAGCTGTCGCGGGGCGCATCGCGAGACAACCGGATCTGGGACTTTTACGCCCGCATGGCGAAATGAACGCGATGGACGATGCGTCGAGCCACCGAATGCTTTGTCGGCTCCAGGCAGTGAGTCGCTTCGAGGGACGCCGCCGACCCTCCGCGCATCCCGGCGTATCGGGTCGCGACCGTCCGGATGTCGGCCGGGACGCCAGGCTCGCCACACCCCGGAAACACAACGGACACGCAAAGGTGCCACCTGTCCGGTCCGCGCGGCGTCGTGCCGTCGGCACGGCGGGCCGGACCCTGCTCAGACCTTCGTCAGCGTGGCGATGATGGAATCGACGACGTCGATCTGGTGCTGCACGTCCACCAGCCGCGGACCCGCGGCCGCGCCGTCGCCGAGCACGAAGGTGCCCTTCTGCCGGCGGGCGTCGCGCAGCTTGCGCACGGAGGCGGCGATGGTCTGCCGCTCCTCGATCAGCGCGGCCCGCAGCTCGGTCAGGCCATCCAATTCCAGCGTCTCGGCCATGCGGCGTCCCGGTCTCCTGGCTTCGCGATCCGGCCGGCGCGCATTCCCGCGCGTCGTCGAACCGGCCTTCTGGCGCATCTGCGGGGCTGTTGTCACGGGCGCAATCGATTCGGCGCGGACGCGCCGGGCGCCGACCGGCCATGGCGGCCGCCGCCCCGCCCTAATGTTGCCGCGGCGATTGTATGCTAGGGAATGCAATATTCTTCCGAGGCGCGTCGCGGAGTTTCGCGGCGGCTTCGCGGCGGGCTTCGCGGCCCGATCACGCAAGGCCCAATCCGGCATGGCACGCGATGAGGACAGCCATCGCGGCACGACCCGATCGGACGAGGCTGTCGCGTTACACGGCGGAAGGGGCTGCGGCCGATGACAGGTGAGCGGAAGCCGCGGCGGTCCCGCGGTTTGGTGACGATGATCGTGGCCGTCGCGGTCCTGGGCGGCGGGGCCTACGGCTACCTGCGCACGACCCAGCGGCCCATCGCCAAGACGAAGGCGGCCGCCCCGATCGCCGTTCCGGTGACGGCCGGGATGGTCGAGCAGGGTCCGTTCGCGCTGGTGCTGAACGGCCTGGGCACGGTCCAGGCCTACAACACCGTTCAGGTGCGCACCCGGGTCGACGGCGAGATCAACCAGATCGCGTTCCGCGAGGGCCAGAACGTCCACAAGGGCGACATCCTGGTCCAGATCGACCCGCGCCCCTACCAGGCCACCCTGGACCAGGCGAAGGCCAAGAAGGACCAGGACACCGCCAACCTCAACAACGCCAAGGCGGACCTCGTCCGCTACACCGGGCTGGGCGCCTACGCGTCGCGCCAGCAGACCGAGACGCAGACCGCCCTGGTCGCCCAGTTGACCGCGCAGGTGGCCTCCGATCAGGCCTCCATCGACAACGCGACCACGCAGCTCGGCTACGCGACGATCCGGGCGCCGATCGACGGCGTCACCGGCTTCCGGCAGGTCGACATCGGCAACATCGTCAACGCCGCGGGGCAGTCGGCGATCGTCACCATCACCCAGGTCGAGCCGATCTTCGTGGTGTTCACGGCGCCCGAGGACCAGCTGCCCGCGATCGTCGCGGCCCTGCGCGCCGGCGAGGTGCCGGTGGAGGCGCGGACCTCGGATGGCTTGACCAAGCTGGCGGACGGCAAGCTCGCCCTGTTCAACAACCAGGTCGACACGGCGACCGGCACGATCCGCCTGAAGGCCGTGTTCCAGAACCAGAACCACGCCCTCTGGCCCGGCCTGTCGGTCTCGACCCGGATGCGGGTGGGCACGGTGGCGGCCGCCACGACGGTGCCGGACGATGCCGTCCAGCACGGGCCCGACGGCCTGTTCGCCTTCGTGATCGACGAGAGTAATCACGCGCATCAGCGCACGCTGAAGGCGGGGCGCTCCGATTCCGGCAGGACGCAGGTTCTGGGCGGTGACATCAAGCCGGGCGAGCGGGTGATCACCGCCGGGCAGTACAAGGTGCAGGACGGCAGCCTCGTCGCCGATCCCCGCGCGGCCCACACCGCGCAGGCGGAGACGGGCGCAGCGGTCCTGTCGGCCGAGGCCAAGCCGTGATGGGGGCCGGCTCGGACAGGCCGGCCACGATGCCGCAAGAGGGTCTGCGATGAAGGCTGGCATCTCGGCGCCGTTCATCCGCTTCCCGGTGGCGACCACGCTGATCATGGTCGGCATCCTGTTCCTCGGGATGGTGGCCTACCCGCTGCTCGGCGTCGCGCCGCTGCCGCAGGTGGATTTCCCGACGATCCAGGTCACCGCGCAATTGCCCGGCGCCAGCCCGGAGACCATGGCCTCCTCGGTGGCGCAGCCCCTGGAGCGGCAATTCTCGCAGATCCCGGGCGTCGCCCAGATGACCTCGACCAGCTCGCTGGGCATCTCGACGGTCACGGTCCAGTTCGACCTCAACCGCAACATCGACGGCGCGGCCAGCGACATCCAGGCGGCGATCAACGCGGCCAGCGGGCAGCTGCCGAAGAGCCTGCCGACCCCGCCGACCTACCGCAAGGTGAACCCGGCCGATTCGCCGATCCTGCTGCTCTCGGCCACCTCCGACAGCATGCCGCTGATCGACGTGGACGACGCGGTGGACGTGCAGCTCGCCCAGCGCATCAGCCAGATCTCGGGCGTCGCGCAGGTGTTCATCGGCGGCCAGCAGAAGCCGGCGGTGCGGATCCAGGTCGATCCGGCCAAGCTCGTCGCCAAGGGCCTGTCGCTGGAGGATATCCGCGCGCCCCTGTCGCTCACCACGGTGAACAACCCGAAGGGCAGCCTCGACGGGGCGAGCCACAGCTACACGATCTACGCCAACGACCAGCTCACCACGGCGCAGAACTGGAACGACGTGATCGTCGCCTACCGGGACGGCGCCCCCTTGCGGGTGCGGGACATCGGCACCGCGGTCGCCGGCCCCGAAGATACCAAGCAGGCCGGCTGGACCAACGGTCAGCGCGGCGTGTTCCTGGTGGTCTTCAAGCAGCCCGGCGCCAACGTCATCGACACGGTGGACAGCATCAAGGCGCAGCTGCCGCGCCTGACCGCGACCCTGCCGGCCGGCATCAAGATCGGCATCCTCAGCGACCGCACGCAGACGATCCGGGCCTCCGTGGAGGACGTGCAGTTCACCCTCCTGATCACCATCGTGCTGGTGGTCGGGGTGATCTTCGTGTTCCTGCGCAGCTTCTGGGCGACCGTGATCCCGAGCGTGACCGTGCCGCTCGCCCTGCTCGGCGCCTGCGCGCTGATGTGGCTCGCCGGCTATACCCTCGACAACCTGTCCCTGATGGCGCTCACCATCTCGGTCGGCTTCGTGGTCGACGACGCCATCGTGGTGCTGGAGAACATCAGCCGCTACGTCGAGGAGGGGATGCGGCCCATGGAGGCCGCGTTCAAGGGCGCGGGCGAGATCGGCTTCACCATCGTCTCCATCTCGGTCTCGCTGATCGCGGTGCTGATCCCGCTGCTGCTGATGGGCGGCATCATCGGCCGCCTGTTCCGGGAATTTGCCGTCGTCCTGTCGATGACCATCGCGGTCTCGGCCTTCGTGTCCCTGACGCTGACGCCCATGATGGCGGCCCGCCTTCTGAAGCCCCACGGCACCGGGCACCACGGCCGCCTCTACCGGGCGAGCGAGGCGGTGTTCGACGGGCTGCTGTCGTCCTACGCGAAGGGCCTCGACCTCGCCCTGCGCTTCCGGTTCGTCACGCTGCTGATCTTCTTCGCGACGCTGGCGCTGACGGTCCACCTGTTCATCGTCATCCCGAAGGGGTTCTTCCCGCAGCAGGACACCGGCTTCATGATCGGCGTCACCGAGGCGGGGCAGGATGTCTCGTTCTCGGCGATGAAGACGCTGCAGGAGAAGGTCGGCGCCATCGTCCAGGCCGATCCGGACGTGGCGACGGTGGGCATGTCGCTCGGCGGCAACGGCCAGGCGCTCAATTCGGGGCGGATGTACATCACGCTCAAGCCCCGCGAGGAGCGCGAGGCCAACGCGTTCCAGATCATCGGCCGCCTGCGGCCGAAGCTGGAGCGGGTCGAGGGGATCCGCACCTATATCCAGGCCACCCAGGACGTGCGCACAGGCGGCCGGACCTCCCGGACGCAGTTCGAATACACCCTGCAGGACCCGGATCTCGCCGAGCTGAACACCTGGGCGCCGCGCATCCTCGACAGGATGAAGACGCTGCCGGAGCTGCGCGACGTCGCCACCGACCAGCAGAACCGCGGCACCACCCTGACGCTGGCGATCGACCGCGACGCCGCCTCCCGCTACGGCATCACCCCCCAGCTCATCGACGACACGCTGTACGACGCGTTCGGCCAGCGGCAGATCGCGCAGTACTTCACGCAGCTCAACAGCTACCACGTGATCCTGGAGGTGCTGCCGGCCCTCCAGGGCAGCGTCGAGAGCCTCGACAAGATCTACATCAAGGCGCCGATCGGCGGAGGGCAGGTGCCGCTCGCAGCCTTCGCCCACTGGACGACCGAGCCCGTGGCGCCCCTCGTGGTCAACCACCAGGGCCAGTTCCCCGCGGTGACGATCAGCTTCAACCTCGCCCCCGACGTCGCGCTCGGGCAGGCGACCGAGGCGATCGGGCAGGCGATGCGCGAGCTTCAGGTGCCACCCACCGTGGTCACCGGTTTCCAGGGCACCGCGCAGGCGTTCCAGCAATCGCTGTCGACGGTGCCGCTGCTGATCCTGGCGGCCCTGTTCGTGGTCTACCTGATCCTCGGCATCCTGTACGAGAGCTTCATCCACCCGCTGACGATCCTCTCGACCCTGCCGTCCGCCGGCGTGGGCGCCCTGGCGGTGCTGATGTGGGCGGGGTTCGACTTCAGCCTGATCGCGCTGATCGGCATCATCCTCCTCATCGGCATCGTGAAGAAGAACGGCATAATGCTGATCGACTTCGCCATCGTGGCCGAGCGCGAGGAGGGGCTGAGCCCGGAGGCGGCGATCCGGAAGGCGGCCCTTCTGCGGTTCCGCCCGATCCTGATGACCACCATGGCGGCGCTGCTGGGCGGCATCCCGCTGATGCTCGCCACCGGCACCGGCTCCGAGATCCGGCAGCCGCTCGGCTACGCCATGGTCGGCGGGCTGGCCGTGAGCCAGATCCTGACCCTGTTCACCACGCCCGTCATCTACGTCTACCTCGACCGGCTGGCGCACCGGTTCTCGTTCCGCGACAGGCCCGAGGCGGTCGACGCGGCGCTCGCCGAGGGCGGCCGGGACGACCACGAGGCGCCGACCCTGCGGGCCGCGGAGTGAGCTGAGCGATCCTGCGCAAGGCGCACATCGCCGGTCACGTCACCGCGTCGGTGTCACCCCGTCCCGCTTGGCGCACGCCGCCGCCGACCCAGATCCCCCGGCGGCGGCCCCGCGGGGCCTGATGGAACGCGAAGGCTGCGGATGAACCCGAACCGGCCGCTGAAAGGGCTGACCGTCCTCGCCCTGGAACAGGCCGTCGCCGCACCCTACTGCACGTCGCGACTGGCCGATGCCGGCGCCCGGGTGATCAAGATCGAGCGGCCCGAGGGGGATTTCGCCCGGGGCTACGATTCCGCGGTCAACGGGCTCGCGAGCTATTTCGTCTGGCTCAACCGCGGCAAGGAGAGCCTGGTCGCCGACATCAAGGATCCGGACGATGCCCGGCTGCTGCACGCCATCCTGGAAGGCGCCGACGTGTTCGTGCAGAACCTCGCCCCCGGGGCCGCAGCCCGGGCGGGTTTCGGCGCGGCGGACTTGCGGGCACGCCATCCGCGCCTGATCACGGTGGACATCACCGGTTACGGCGCCGGCCACGCCTACAGCGACATGAAGGCCTACGACCTGCTGGTGCAGGCCGAGAGTGGCATGGCCGGCATCACCGGGCATCCGGCCGGCCCGGGCCGGGTCGGCGTCTCGGTCTGCGACATCGCCTGCGGGATGGACGCCCATGCCGCGGTTCTGGAGGCGCTGATCGCCCGCTCCATCTCCGACGCGGGCTGCGCCCTGGAGGTCAGCCTGTTCAGCGGCGCGGCCGACTGGATGACCGTGCCGCTGCTCTACTTCGAGGGCACCGGCCGGGAGCCCCAGCGCGTGGGCCTCGCCCATCCCACGATCTCGCCCTACGGCGCCTACCCGACCGCCGACGGCAGCCTGGTGCTCATCTCGATCCAGAACGAGCGGGAATGGGCGAATTTTTGCGACACGGTGCTGGGCGAGCCGGATTTCGCCCGGGCCGAGGGGTTTTCGTCGAACAACGCCCGGGTGGCGAACCGCGCCGCCGTCGATCTGCGCGTCGGCGCCTTCCAGGATGGCGTGCAGCAGCCGGGCATCGTCCGGATCCTTGATGTCGGCGACCAGGCTCTCCTTGC
>NZ_VRVD01000179.1:0-8323 GCF_008040015.1 Methylobacterium sp. WL18
ACGCCGGAACGCTCGGCGGCGGCCCGACCGTCGATGCCCGGCGCGCGGACCGGAACCGCTGGCGTCTCGGCGGCGGCGTGATCCTTCCCTGGAGCGGTCCCGGCCTTGGCCGCATGGGCGAGCCCCGCATCCCGGAAGAACCCCGTGTTCACGAGCGGCTGCTCGGCGCGGATCCACCGCTCGAACCGATCCGACGTACCCGCCTCCCGCGCCCGCGTATGGAGGTCGCGCAGGGCGACGAAGACGCGCAGGTCCGCGTCCGTGGGGTCGATCGCCAGGCCCCCGGCGGCCTTGAACGCATCGACGAGCTGCTTCGTCTTGACCCCGCCGGGCATGGGCCCGCGGCGGATCAGCAGCAATTCCCGATCGGGGATGCGCGCCGAGATACCGGAGGCCGTGAGCGCCGCCCGGAGGCGGGCCTGGAACGCGATCGCGTTCTGGTGTTGGAGCGCCCGATAGCAGACATGCCGTTCCCGGTCGTTCTCATCCCGGTGGATGTAGATCAGCCGTCCGTGCAGGGGCGGGATGCGCTGGTCGGCCTCGCCCTTGCTGGCGACGTCGAGGGTGTCGTCCGGATCGTCTTCCAGGGCGTAGAGGTCGAAGGTGTCGCGCAGCAGCTGGCCGAGCCAGGTATCCTCGTCGCTGCGGATGCCGGCGATGTCGGCCGCCCGGCACGCGGCGGCGAGATCGAACCCGGCCTCCTCGGGTGGGGCTTCCGGAGGCGGAGCGGCGGTTCCGAGACTGTCGCAGACCGAGACCGCGCCCTCTGCGAGGCAGTGGCGTCGGAAGGCGTCGCAGCGCATCAGCAGCGTGCGCGGCATCATGCCGGCCGCCGCCGCGTCGGCGAGGGCGCGCTCGCTGAACGGCCATGTCGGAAACGGGGGTACGTAGCCGGCCTCCGCGTAGGCCGGCGCGAGGCGACCGGCCACCAGGGCGGCGGCGGCGGCCCGCTCGTTCATGCCCACGAGCCCCGTCGCCTCCGCGAAGCGCTCCCGCATGGAACTCAAGGCGCGGGCCTCCAGCCGCTCCCAGGATTCCTGGAGGCAGGTCATCACCGTCATGCTGCGGTCGCAGACGATGTTGACCTCCAGGAGCCCCGCGGCGAGCACTTCGGCCAGGCCCGCCTCCGCGTCGATCCCGTCCTCGGCCGCGAGCCGTCCGGTCTCGATCACCCCGTCGATCTGGTCGACGGCGATGAGCGTCGGCCCGCTCAGCGCCATGATCCAGCACATGCCGCGCACGAGTTCGACGGGCGCCGGCGGCGGCGTCTTGAAGCCCAGGGCCGCCCGCTCCGCCGGTCCGGCGTCGTAGCCCTGCAACCAGGCATGCGCGAGGCCGACGACGGCGAGATCCTGCGAGCGGAGAAGGCAGAGCGCGCGGAAGACGTCGAGGTGCTTGAGCGCGCGGCCGGCATCGACGCTCATCAGCGCCCGGACCAGCACGTCGACGATCCGGCGGGCATCCATGTTCGGCGTGTTGAACGCGGCTTCGACCTGCGCCTCGACACGGAAGCGGCGCGCCACGCCGGCGAGCACGGCATCCGATTGCCGTCGCCCATCCGGCATCGTCTGCAGCAGGGCGGTCACGAAGCTCAAGGCCGCGCTGCGCCAGAAATCCGTCAGCCCGAGGACGTCGAGGGGCACGAACCACGCGCCGGTGCGCCAGGCCTCGCGCCGGAGCTGCCCGATCAGGTGGGTCTTGCCGATTCCGGATTGGCCGACGAGCACGCGGCCCAGCGCCCGGTCGGCCGGCTGGCGCGCCTTGCGGTGCAGGTCGGCGACGATCTCCGGGACGAGCCGCTCGTTCGGGCCGCCGGTCGGCGCCGTATCGATCCAGATGCTGTCCAGCGTCCGCACCCAGTCGAAATCGATCCCGCGCAGGGCGTCGAGGGCATCGCTCATGATTGGATCCAGAGGATGTGGAACGGCTCGCCGGCCGGGCTGAACGCCGCCTCGCGCTCGGCGGCATCCAGCGACCTGGGATCGCTGAACTGGCTCAGCCGCGCCGTGCGATCGCCGCGCAGGATGGCGGCGAGGCCCGCATCGACGGTCGCACGGTCGAGGTCCCCGAGATGGGCGCGCAGGGCGCTCAGGCGCACGGCCTTGGCCCGCTCCCCGCCCGTCAGCGCGAGATAGGCGGCGTCGATGCGCGCCCGGAGCTGCTTGGGTCCGAGCTTCTTCGATCCCTTGGCCGTCGATTTGCGCGCACGCGGGGCAGGCGCCGCCGGTGCCGGCTCCTCGGAAGCGCTCCCGACGAGGTCGGCGAGGGACCGGCCCGTCCTGGCGAGATCGGCATGGATGCGCTCCAGCCAGTCCTGCAGCACGCGGAAGGCCGGCGGCAGGGGCTCGCGCATGTGCTCGCCTGCCCAGTTCCAGCCCCTATCCGTGACGGTCAGGCGCAGGGAGCGACCCTCCCGCTCCGCCGCAAGGTAGCGACTCGCGATCAGGGCCTCCCGGTCCGCCCTGTCGATGCGCGGCGCGAGCGTGCTCTGCAGTGCGCTTCCGCAGCGGCCGAGCAGGCACCACAGGATCAGCGCCTGCTTCGGCGTCGGCGTCTCACGCATCGGTTCGCCCCTCCTGCGCACCGCGTCGCAGGCGGACGACGGCTCGAATCTTCTCGATCGCGAGGGGAAGGTCCGCCGCGACCTGATCGTTGGTCAAGCGCAGCACGAGGTAGCCCGCCGTCAGGAGCTCGTAATCCCGGTGACGATCGTTGCCGAATTTGGGCTCGGCCCGGTGCTCGGGGCCGTCGAGTTCGACGACGATGCGGTATGCGCGGCAGAGCAGGTCGACGCGGTGTCGTGCGCCCCAGGCCCCCACGGGCACGGGGGCATTGCAGACGAACAGGCCCCCGAGGTCGGCGTCCTGCGCCAGCGCCTCCGCGACGTGCCGCTCGATGGCGCTCGCGTGGTGTGCTCCGGCCGGCGCGATGAAGCGCTCGGCCGCCGCACGTTCCCTCCGTGCGAGTTCATGGGCGCCGTAGAGGATGCGGTCGTAGGGCGCGGCGTCGGATGGCTCCGCGGCGAGCACCGCCACCACCGTGGCCCCGTGCCGGACGCACCATTCCAGCGCCTCGATGGCCGGACGCGCCCGCGTCGCCGAGGCCGGATCGACCTCCCAGACCAGAATGACGCCGGCGGGGCCGATCAGCCGGGACAGACGGCGGAGTTCGAGGTCTCGCCCCATCTTGAGGAAGCGCGGCGTCAGGCCGAGCCTGGCACGCTTCGAGGCCGCCTTCAGCCACGGATCGGGGACGACCGGCGTGGGAGACGCCTCGCGGCCGGGCCAGTGCGGCCAGCTCTCCAGCGCCAGCTCGGCCAGATCGTCGAGAAGCCGGTCGAGGAGCGCCGCGGCCGTGCGTCGGCCTCCGCTTGCGATCAGCAGCGCGCTGCGGTCGGTGCCATCTGAGATCAGCGCCCCCATGGCGGCGCTGTTGACGCCCAGGACGACCAGACGCTCGCCCTGCCCCAGGCCGGCGAGCCTCCGCGCCAGATCGTCTGGCGTGATCTGCGGCCGCGCCGCAGCGACGGGATGGAGAGGCGATAGCAAACTGCAACCGTGCTGCCGGCTTGCTGCCGACGCCGAGGCGTCCTGCAGCCGTTCCTCGGACCTATTCAGCACAGCTGCTCGGCCCTGGCTACAGGCCCCGCATCTTCAGGTTGTCGCATCCGAGCGCCGATCGCAGGGCATGAGACCGATCTCAGCGTGGTCGAACAATGGATCAGAGCAGAGGTGGAGATTTTGAAGGCCGAAGCGGGATAGCCCGCCTCGAATCTGCCCCTGAGCGAGATCGAAATGGAAGGATTGCACCCCGCTCCGATCACCATCTGTATCGCAGAGAGCCGAGCACAGTCCGGCCCTGGCTCAAGTAGCAGTAGCCGTTGTTGCAGATCGCGGGGCGCTCGTCGGCGAGGTTGACCGCGTTCAGAGCGGCGCTCCAGCCTTTCAGGCTCGCGGTCGTCGCGCCGAAATCGTAGCGCAGAGCGGCGTCGAGGGACGTGTAGGCCCTGTTGACGAGCGTGTTAGCGTTGTCCGCGTAGGTCTGGCCCACGAAACGCACCCCCAGGCCGAAGCCGAGCCCGGCAGCCCGCCCTTGTCTGACGGTGTAGTCGAGCCACGTCGAAGCGGTATGAACCGGCGTGACGAAGGGATGGCGTCCTAGATTGGCGGCGACCGCATCCTTCGTGATCCGCGCATCGTTGTAGTTATAGGCCGCGATCAGATCGAAGCCGGAGATGAGGTTGTTGACCCGTGCTCCGAGTTCGACCCCGAGCACGTCGAGTTCGCCGATGGCGATCGAGCAGAGGCAGCCGATGTCGTACTTGACCGAGTTGGCCTCGACCAAGTGATACGCCGCCAGCGTGAAGAGGCTGTCCGTCTGCGCGGGCTGGTACTTCACGCCCCCCTCGATCTGACGCCCTCTGGTCGGTTCCAGAAGCTGTCCGCTAGCGCCGAGCGACGAGGAGGGCAGGAACGACGTGGCGTAGTTGACGTAGGGCGACACGCTGTCCTCGAAGGCATAGAGCAGCCCCAGATTGTAGGTCAGGGCCTCGTCGTCGCGCTGCGCGTTGAGGCGCCCCGTCGTACCGTTCTCGGTCCGGCGGCTCGCCCAGTCCTGACGTAAGCCGAGGGCCAGGTTCCAGGCGCCAAGCGCAATCTGGTCCTGACCGTAGAGGCCGATCTGCTCCAGATTGAGGTTCGTGCGCGTGGTGATCGGCGGCGTCACCCCATAGCGCCCGTAGGCCGGCGCATAGAGCGGCAGGTCATAGGCCCGGTTCACGCCGAGGGAGCCGGTGCCGTAGTGCGAACCGAAGGTCTGGTAATCCGGCCCGAGGATCAGGGTGTGCGCGAGGGGCCCCGTGTCGAACCGGCCGACGAGCCGGGTATCGACCTGCGCCTCCGCGACGGTCTCCTGAATGGCGAAACTGCCCCGCCGGTAGACGTCGCCCAAGAAACCGCCGCCCGCGACGCCGCCGGTGAGATAGCGGGCGTTCCCGTCGATGTATCCGTAGCGGAAGCTCTGGCGCAACGTCCAAACGTCGCTGAGGGCGTGCTCGAACTGATATCCGATCTGATATTGCTCTTGCCTGAGGTGGTCATAACCCGGGTCGCTGGCGCGAATGTCGTAGACGTGGCGCGCACCACCGACGACACGGTTGAGGGCGGCGACGTTGCTGTCGGTCTCGTCCTTCTGGGCGAGGCCGAGGATAGTCAGGCGCGTGTCGATGTCGGGCCGCCACGTTAAGCTCGGAGCGAGCATCAGGCGGTCGTCCGCAATGTGGAAGCTGTTGTCGCCGACGCTGCCCAGCGCCTGCAGCCGGTAGGACAGGACCCCGTCGTCGTTGAGCGGCGCACCCACACCGAATCCCTGCCGGAACCAGCCGGTACTGCGAAGCTGCGTCAGGGACTCGAACACCGCTCCACCCGTCGGCAGCTTGGAGATGCGGTCGATCAGGCCGCCGGGGCTCGTCTGCCCGTACAGGACCGAGATCGGCCCCTTGACGATGTCGATGCGCTGCAGCCCGAAGGGCTCGGTGCGGAAGGTGAAGAACTGGCCGGGTGTCTGGCGCAGGCCATCCCGGTAGTCGCCGGCGCCGTTGACGGCGAAGCCGCGAATGAAGATCTGGTCGAAGCGGGGGTCGAAGCCAAAGGCGTTGGTCGTCACGCCCGGCGAATAGCGCACGGCCTCAGGAAGGCTCGTGACGGCGCGATCCTCGATCTCCCTGGGGCCGATCACCTCGATGGACCGGGCGGTCTTCAGGATCGGGGTGTCGGTCTTGGTGCCGGCCGCGCTGCGGGTCGGCACGTAGCCGTTCACAGGGCCGTACGCGGTCTCGGTACGCTCCCCCGAGACGCTGAGTTCCGAGAGTTGCACCTCGGTTGCGGTGGAAGATGCAGTCTGCGACGGCCGGACAACAGGTGCATGGCTGGCAGCATCGTCTTTCGCAAAGGTCGTCGCCGAGCCAGCGATGACCCCTGCCAGCATCGTGACAGCACAAAGACAACCCCGTTGCCGAGGCCCGGAAGAGACAGTCGACGGCACCATACGAAGCTCTCCGGTGACGCGTCGAATCAACCGAGTCGACGCCGGACGATCTTCGGAATATTTTTCGCTCCACCGCAGGAAAATCAACCCGCGATCCCTCCCGCAACGTCTTTTTGCGGTCCGGCAACTACCATACGGCAGATTATAATAACTTTAATTCATCAGCAATCCAGCTCTGAATCTTTGCGGAACAGCGAGGCATTCTTGGATGCTCGGTTTCGCAACCGATTCGGCTCAGCATCGTCCAACGGCTGGTTTCTGCTGTCGGTCGTTCGCGAAATCCTGGTGCGGCCAAGCGCGCAAGGTCGTCGAGCGAACGTTCGCCCTCCGATGCCGCACACGCTCAGCCGCCGGTCATCCGTGCTGCGCGCCTTGGTTTACGGCCAAGCTTGAGCCAGTATTTCTGGATTGTAACTGGAATATTTGTCAATCAATCGCTGTCTAGCTCACAAATCCAGACATTAAGATTTGATGAATACGAAGTTCAGAACCGATTAAATCCGTCGCGCCTACCAGCGTCGTCGGAAGGCGATGGAGCGCGTCTTCGCCGAATCCGGTCGACAGACGGGGGGCGGCGGATCGCCGGTCCCGTTGGGCCGCATCGCCGAGGATCGGGGCGTGATCATGATCCAGGGCAAGGACGAGCGGGTGGTGACGCGCCTCGCCGGGGCGGCGGAGGGCGTCGGGCTGACGCCTGCGAACGATGCCGCGCCCCTGCCCGACGGCGCGGCTGCACGCCCCACGCCCGGACGCCGGCCGATAAGCGAGGCGGATCGCGACCGGATCGGACGCGGCCTGCGCCTGCACTACGCCGATGTCCTGGCCCTGCCGATCCCGGAGCGGCTCCGGACGCTGATCGACGACCTCGCCGCATGCTCCGACACGGAGGCCCTGCAATGATGATGATGACCCAAGCCGCTCCCGCCGGCAGCGATTCCGGGCCGCCATCCCAGGGGGTCGATGCCGAGATGCGCGGCCTCCTGCTCGGGGCGATCCCGGCCCTGCGGGCCTTCGCGTTCTCGCTGACCTACGACCTCGACCGCTCCGACGACCTCGTGCAGGACACGCTGGTGCGCGCCTGGGTCAATGCCGGCAGCTTCCGCCGCGGGACCAACCTCACGGCCTGGCTGTTCACGATCCTGCGCAACCTGTTCTACTCGGAGCAGCGCAAGCGCAAGCGCGAGGTCGAGGATGCCGACGGCGTTCTGGCGGGGAAGCTGACCTCCCTGCCCGAGCAGGAGATCCGGATCGAGATGGCGCAGTTCCAGAGCGCCCTGAACCGGCTGCCCCATGCCCAGCGCGAGGCCCTGGTTCTCGTGGGCGCCCAGAGCTTCACCTACGAGGAGGCGGCCGCGATCTGCGGCGTCGCCGTCGGGACGATCAAGAGCCGGGTCAGCCGCGCCCGGATGCGGCTGATCGAGGTCCTGGGCCTCGAGGGCCCGGACGACATCGGCACCGACGCCCGCACCCGGGCGGCTCTCGACGGCGGCTGAGCCCGCTCACTTGATCAGCTTGACGGCCTCGCGGAAGCGCGGGTGCCGGGCGGTGCCGAGCCATTCGAACACCACCATCTCGGTGGTGACGATCTCGGCCCCGTGGGCCGCCATCCGGGCGAGGCCGGCCACACGGTTCTCGCTCCGGCGCGAGCCGACCGCGTCGGCGACCACGCAGACGCGGCGCCCAGCCTCCAGGAGGCCGAGGGCCGTCTGCAGCACGCAGATATGCGCCTCGCAGCCGGTCACGACGAGGTCGCGGTCCCCGATCCGGTCGAGGAAGCCCGGCGCCTGCGCGGCGCCGAAGCTCATCTTGGCGAAGGCCGCCCCGGGCTCCGGGGCGAGATCCGGCACGGTCGGACCCAGGCCGCCGGCATTCTGCTCGGTGAACAGGGACGGCACGTCGAGCAGCTTGGCCGCCGCCAGGAGGCGGCCCGTGTTGGCGATCACCCCGGCGCCGTCCGCGATGGCCGGCATCAGCCGGACCTGGATGTCGACGACCAGGAGGAGCGTCCGGACGGGATCGATCAGGGGCATCGGTTCTCAGTAGGTCGCGAAGAGGCGCGCGACCGCTTCGGGCTCGGATGTCACGGTCAGCGCCAGGGCGAGCAGGATCCGGGCCTTCTGCGGCGTCAGGTTGTCGGCGCTGAGGATGCCGCGGGTGCGCAGCCGCGTGGTCAGGGGCACCACCCCGCTGCCGGCCCGGGTCGACATCACCACCGGGATGCCCGCCGCGGCGGCCTCCTCCAGGGCGTCGGCCTCGGCCGGCGGCATCATCCCCGGGG
>NZ_VRVD01000017.1:0-31129 GCF_008040015.1 Methylobacterium sp. WL18
GCTCGTGCGTTCGCTGGCTCCGGCGCTGGCGGAGGTCGAGCGCGGGCTTGCAGCGCTTGCCGACTGGCGCGGCGCGCCGTCTGGTTCGCTGCGGCTGACGACCTTTTCCTCGGCCGCGCGCCAAGTGCTCGACCCAGCCCTGCCGCGCTTCCTCCTCGATCATCCGGCCGTCTCAGTTGAGGTCGTCATCGACGACCGCCTCACCGACATCGTCACTGCCCGTTTCGATGCCGGCATCCGCTTCGGCGAGACGGTGGAGCGCGACATGGTAGCGGTGCGGCTGGGACCGGACCTGCGCACGGTGGTGGTCGGCACACCCGCCTACTTCGCGCGCCATCCGCGGCCCGGGACGCCTGCCGACCTGGAGGCGCACAACTGCGTCAACTACCGGCTGGTCGGCGGGGGTGGATTGCTGCCGTGGGAGTTCGCGCGCGACGGCCAAGACGTGCGCGTGCGTGCAAGCGGGCAACTCACCGTCAATGATGCGGCCCTTGGGGGGGCGGCCGTGCGGGCCGGTGCCGGGCTCGGCTACATGCTGGAGGAGGATGTGGCCGCCGACATCCAGGCGGGCCACCTCGTGCAGGTTCTGGCGGACTGGTGCACGCCCTTCCCCGGTTACCACCTCTACCATCCGAGCCAGCAGGCTACCCCGGCGCTCCGCGCCCTGATCGACGCCGTGCGTTGGGTTGAAGCACGACCTGTTTAGGTCGGACACGGTCGAATGCTCCTCCGACCGCGGGGAGTTGGAGCGACTACTTCGCGGCGTGAATGTTCGGCGGCCCGAGATGCTGGAGAAAATCCGGCTTGCCGAGGCTCACGCCAGCGCCGCGGAGGATCCCGTAGGCTGTTGTCACGTGGAAGAAGAAGTTCGGAAGCGCAAAGCTGGTCAGATAGGCCTGCCCACTGAAGCGGTATCCCATGCCATTCGGGAACTTCAGCTCCACCTCCCGGTTCGCGCCTGAGGCCAACGCCGCCGGATCGATGCCTTCAATGAAGGCGATCGTCCTGGCGCAGCGCTCCTTGAGTTCGGCGAAGGTCGCCTCGACGTCGGGCATCGAGGGCGCTTCGATCCCGGCGAGCCGTGCCACCGCGTTCTTCGCACTGTCGGATGCCATTTGATACTGAGCAGGCAGAGGCTTCATGTCGGGAGCCAGCCGCTGGACGAGCAGCTCGGCTTCTGGCTTCTCCGATGCCGCCTTGTCGAGCCAAATGCTCATGTTGCGAAGCGCGTTGACGAAGACGGGGACGCTGACGTCGTAGATGCTGATGCTCATCTGGGCTCCCTAAGGCACCTGCTATAAAAGACGCGGTGAGAAGGCGCACACCGCAAAAGGGTGCATCGAACGAAGACGCTAGACCGCCGACGAACGGCCGCTTCGGAGAAGCGACGGGAGGGGTCCGGGCGGCTAGGTTGGGTCGAAAAATGACCGTCCGCTTGTCGTTTTGGCTGACGGCAAGCAGACGACATCGGCTCAGTTCGAGGGGCGCGAATAGTCCATCCGCTCAAGGTCGGAGATCAGCCCCTGTCCGGTCGGCTGCCAACCAAGCCGGTTCCGTGTCTGCACGCTCGACGCCGGCATATCGAGGCCCACGAACGCGGATAGCCATCCGAAATGCTCCGCCGCCGCCTCCGATGACAGGGCGACCGATGGCACTTTCAATCCACGACCGATGGCCTCCGCCATGTCGCGGGCGGCGACACCTTCCTCGGCGACGGCGTGGTACCGGGCACCCGCCTCGCCCTTGTCATACGCGAGTGCATAGAGGCGAGCGACATCGAGAACGGGAGCCGCTGGCCAGCGGCTGGCTCCGTCACCGACATAGGCCGAGACGCCTTTCCGGCGGGCAAAGTCGACCAGATAGGTGATCAGCCCCTGTTTCACCGTATCGTGTACCTGCGGTAGGCGCACGACCGACACGTTGACGCCAGCCTCCAAGAGCGCGGCGCCTGCCATTTCGGAAGCGATGCGGGGGTTCGGGTGCTCCACATTGAAGACGTCCTCGGTCGCCAGTCCGCCCCCCGTGGGGCTGCCCATACCAGTGCCGGACGTGATGAGGAGCGGTCGATCCGATCCCTTCAGCGCGGAACCCAGGGTCTCGATGACGCGCCTATCCTTCTCGCAGTTGGCGACGAAGTTCGAGAAGTCGTCGTGATCGAACGCGGTGTGGATTACCCCGTCCGCCTGGGTCGCGCCGCTGCGCAGGCTGTCCAGGTCCATGAGGTCGCCACGATGGGGTTCGACGCCGGCGTCGATCAGTTTCTGAGCGCCCGCGGCCGTTCGTGTGAGTCCGAGCACCTGGTGCCCGGAACGGATTAGTTCCGGGATGATCGCCGAGCCGATGAAGCCGGTGGCGCCGGTGAGGAAAATGCGCATGAGTTGCAATCCGATGTCGTCTGGACGGCCTCTATCAGCGCACAACCGATCCCGTTAAAGTAGTGACCTTATCCCGGTATAGTCACCAACAGGATCGCCATGCCTGCCAGTTCCGAAACTCCGCTGGGAGTCTACCTGCGGGATCGACGGACCAAGCTCGATCCGGCTGCCTTCGGGTTCGCGGGTCGCAGGCGGACGCCGGGCCTGCGCCGGGAGGAGGTCGCCCAGCGTTCGAACATCAGCGCCACCTGGTACACATGGCTGGAGCAAGGCCGCGGGGGGGCGCCTTCCGCAGACGTACTGAACCGCATCGCCGCCGGGCTGATGCTGACCGAGCCCGAGCGAGAGCACGTCTTCATGCTTGCCCTCGGGCGCCCCCCGGAGGTTCGCTACAGGCCCATGGAGGGGATTACGCCGCGCCTACAGCGGTTGCTCGACACGCTTGAGGTCAGCCCTGCAATCGTCAAGACGGCGACATGGGACGTGGTCGCCTGGAACCGCGCCGCTGCTGTGGTTCTCACCGACTGGGATGCGCTCCCTCCCGGTGAGCGCAATATCCTTCGCCGCATCTTCGGTGACCCGCGTGTGCGGACGGCGCAGCATGACTGGGAAAGCGTTGCCCGCTTCGTGGTCGGTGCGTTCCGGGCGGACGCGGTACGGGCAGGCGCCACGTCCAAGGTCGGCGAGCTCGTAGACGAACTCTGTCGTACCAGTCCCGAGTTTGCTGCCTTGTGGCGGGAGAACGACGTCCATTCACACGGAGATGGGATCAAGCGGCTACGCCACCCAACCTTGGGATTGATCGATCTGGAGTATTCCGCCTTTGCGGTGGATGGCCGGCCCGACCTCGGAATGATCGTCTACAACCCTGTTACTCAGGAAGTTCGGAACCAGATCCGCACGCTCGTAGGGTCAGCTCTTTAGGGGGCCAAATTCGAACGCCCCCATGGATGCAAATGGGCGTCGGATTCGAGTGGTTATCTCCTGGTCTGCTATCGGGCACCGTATACAGAAAGCGGACCCGCGCTTCTCGGCGGTTCTCGCTGCCAGTTCGAGGCTCGAAGTCAGCCAATCCTTTCAACCCATTGCGAACGTGAGTCTCCTGGAGCGAATGGATCACCGAAATATTGCGTTTCTCGGACGACCGCCCCGTCACGAAACTCCATGATGCTCACCGTGTAAGACGGCTTGCCGTCATATGAGAGCATGTACTCCGTCACCCACAGATCTCCAGAACCGACGATTCGTCGCACAGCAAACCGTTTCTTGTTGGGTTGCACCGTACGAGATGCCTGGATGTTACGCCGCCCGCTGATGCGCTCGCCGGACTGAGGATATTCAAGCACGGCGTCGTCGCGATAGATCTGGTGCTCTTCCTCGAAATCGTCAGCGTCCGAGGCAGCCCAATGCCGGTCGAGAGCGCGTCTGATCTCCTGATCGTTCATGGAAGACCTCCCCCGTCTCTTTCAGCTCAACTCCAGCGTCGAGCGGCATGCTGTGGAAGCACGCGCAGTCAGCCACCGAGACCGCTGCGCTATGCACTGCTGCTTTGGAGCATCTGACAAGCCACCACCAACGTCATTTTTGGTTCGGCAGGAGCCCGTCCGCTTCTCCAGCTGTCTGTCTCCGAAGCGGCCATTCCGCTTACGGCCAAACTACGTCACGCCGGATCGCCGCTACACGCAAAACCGGACGTTCGGTTTCGTGCCCATCCCGGTCATTTGGGCCGCCTCGGACGCTTCTCCACGGCAGGCATTCATTGTGATGACTGCGACGCCGGGCCGCCATTCGCACAAGGCCAGCTTATGGAGCGTGCACTAGAGCCGTGCCCTGGCGGGTTGAATCGCGCGGGGTAGGCGATCTGGCTGGCGTGTGATTCACTGGATGGGCTTGTGATGGAGGATCGCCATGCCTTCAGCCCTGTCGGTGGATCTGCGCGAGCGTGTGGTCGCTGCGATTGAAGCGGGTGCATCGCGGCGTCAGGCGGCCAAACGCTTCGGGGTCGGGGCGGCCAGCGCGGTCCGTTGGTACGAGCGCTTCCGTCAGAACGGGCAGATCGCGCCCAAGCCCATGGGCGGCGACCGCAACTCGCAGCGTCTGGAAGCGCAGGCGGCCCTGATCCTTCGGCTCAACGAAGAACACCCGCTCTCCTTCTTGCGGGAACTGCGCGACAGGCTCTCGGACCGCGGCGTCCGGGCGAGCACGAGCAGTTTGTCGCGCTTCTTCGCCCGGCATGGGATCACCCGTAAAAAGGGGCTGTCCACGCGGCCGAGCAGGAGCGGCCGGATGTGAAGGCTGCACGCGAGGACTGGTTCGAGCGACAACCCGATCTGGATCCAGATCGCCTGGTTTTCCTCGACGAGACGGCCGCCACGACGAAGATGGTCCGCCGCTATGGTCGTGCTCCGTGCGGTCAGCGCTGCCGGATCGCCGTGCCTCACGGGCACTACAAGACCACCACCATCACCGCCGCCCTGCGCGCCACGGGACTGATCGCCAGGACCGTCTTCGATGGGGCCACGAATGGTATGCGTTTCCGGGCCTACGTCACCGACACCCTGGCTCCGGTGCTGAGGCCCGGTGACACCGTCATCCTCGACAATTTGAACGCCCACAAGGTCGCCGGGGTGCGCGAGGCCATCGAGGCGGTCGGCGCACGGGTTCTCTACCTCCCGCCCTACAGTCCCGACTTCAATCCGATCGAGCAGGTCTTTGCCAAGGTCAAAGCCCTCCTCCGGACGGCTGCAGCACGGACCGCCGCCGGCCTGACCATCGCCATCGAGGACGCGTTCGCCGCCGTCCGACCGGATAAGTGCCGAAACTACCTTACCGCTGCTGGATACGATGCCTATGAGCCAACCTGAAAGGGCACGGCTCTAGAGCCGGTCCCGGGCTGGTGGCGACGGGTTAGTGGGTGGTGCGTTGACGGGTGACCACGATGATCGGCACTAACGGCCCGGTCGTGCGCACGCTGTTCAACCATCTCGGGCCCAGGATCGTTGGCGTGGACCAGGCACAGGCGAACGCCACCGCCACCATGGCGCTGGTCGCCTTCGGCTACCGCGACAGCCCGCTCTTAGCTCGACTTTGGCCATTCATGCGGCGTGGCAGAGCACATAGGCCCAGGGCGCTGGCAAGCGGAAGCGGAGTTTTGTTCAAGCGCGTCGGCACGGTGATGTTGCCAAAGTCCGCTCGCGCCAGATCGCACAGCGCACGGTGGCCAGAGCGTCGGCGAAGGTTGAGCGCGGTTTGAGGATGCGGTGGACGTTCACGAACCGCCGCTCCTGCGCGCGGCCCATGATGCGCACGACGCTTGTCACCGTGCGCTGCCCCGGCGTGAGGATCGCGCCAACCAGCAGGTTTTGGGCGTGTCGCCACGAGCGGTGGACGAACAGCGGTGCGAACGCCAGGATGATCCCGGCGAAGCGAGGGGGCAGGCGGAGCATGGCGGTGTCTCTTGGCGGGCACACCACCAGCCTATCTGTTACGCCCGCTTCGTCACCTCCGCCCACTCGACGCGCAGTAAATGGCCAAAGTCGAACTAAGAGAATGACGGGCACCCCGGCGCCCTGCGTGCCGGCGACCGGATGCTGGAACTGCCCGTTCAGCAGCGGAAGGAAGGAGCTTGGGTGCAGACACATCTGCACCGGGCCCTCGACCCGTCACGTCCCACCTTCGTGCTCGCTCTGCCGAACGGGGGACCATGCCCCGAGGATTTGGCGGGGGTGGACGGCGTCGTCGTTCAGCTTGCCCCGGTCCCGAACCATGCGGAGCGGTTTGAGGCGGCGTTCGGGGGCAAGGGAAGCGCAGTGTTGGTGCAGCCGGATGGCTATGCTGGCTGGATCGGCCCGCTGTACAACTCGGCCGGACGGGTCCGGGCGTACCGAGACTGGCGGTTCGCGCAAGGTCATATTGATCTATCCAAGCCTCACGTGCGGTGCATTGCCTAATAAAATCAGCAGATCCGAATGAAGAATCAGAGTGCGACCTCCCAGCTTACGTGCTGGTATTTTATCAGCAGCAATTAGCGTATACATCTTAGATCTTGAAATTCCGATTAGACGAGCCGCATCCGAAACCCCATAAGCCAAGCGCTGATCCACATTTGACACATCAAGATCCAATCCACGTATTGTGAAGGCAGTTTTCTTATTCGAGCATTTATTTCTTTATTTGCATAATCTGGTCCGAAAAAAGATAGTCTCATATTATATCTTCTCTTCGGCGCCAAAACTAAAAGAGGAACGATCGTTCGCCGATCGTAACTATTAGTCCGCTGAGCCACTGCCGATCATTGAGTTCCTCTAGAATAACATTTTCAAGAACAGGCTTACCATCCACAAAAACCTTATACCAAGTGGATTTCAGATAATGGGAGTAGATAATATTATTATCGTAGTCAAATTCTTCGAAGATCATTCTAAATACTATATCTGTATCGAAGCACTTTAGCGCATCGGCATTGTCATCGTGTGCATAAGATACAATCACGAATTCACGATCTTCACCTATTTGCTTAAAACAAGCATGAATTTCTGCTGGATCCGAACCTCCATAGAGCTGAGTCAAGATTTCGCGCATGTCTGCAGCGTATCCAAAGACAATTGGATAATCCAACTGCCGCACCCCAGACATATTTGAATTGCTATGATTCATTTTGCGATTCCTAGTTGTTTGACATTAGATCAACAAGGCCTATTGAAGCTTAAATTCTAGCGCAATATGTCTAAATTCGCCGTACAACATCATAGCAACACGCATCTCTCGCATAAAACACAATATATCGGTCTGACGCTTGAAGCTAAAAATGAATGGTCCGGCAAAAGAACCCCCGTGTTCTACGTATCCAGTCTTATCTCTCAAATAATCTATGATAATTTCGCCAATGAACTCCAGATCTGTTGGAGAAATATTCTTGTCGTTCGTCGAAATCTTAGCAACTCCGACAATTTCATTGGGCGACCATTCGAAGCCAAGCCATGGCAACTTGTCCAAATTCTGCCTTGCTGCGCTCAATTTAATCTTCATCGCCTTGATGCCCTTCATTGATTTCCCGCGGCTCCCATTTTTCGCAGTCGCCCCGAGCAGCTCGCGACCGAGCGTCCCAGAGCGTCAAAGTGCATATAAGCGGCTGGCCCATTTTACTGGACTTTTCACACCAAACGACCCCGTGTATGTGGCAACGATGCCTAAGCTGACACCCGAGCCTGACCTCTGCCGTCCGTACTTCCAGTGTGAGGTTGCCGCACTGGAATGTTTGGAGCGGGCTCGATGGCCGCACGGCCCTATCTGTCCGCATTGCGGCTCTACAGGGCAGCACTACGACCTACGAAAAACCCGTCCCGGCCTGCGGAAGTGTTGTGAAAGATTTTGCCGTAGACAATTCTCTGTGAAGACGGGAACTTGTTTCAATAGATCTCACATACCTACTGCAAAAATACTTCAAGCTATTTATCTAATTCATGTTTACAGAGGAAAGAACAACATCGAGAGCGTCAGGATAAATTTGAAAATTGACTGGAAATCTGCCGAAAGATTATTCCACCGGGTAGAAGATGGTGTATTACGTCACCGGATCGGAGATACTGGAAGAAATTATGCTCTAATGACGGATAAGTTGCGCAACAATCCTTCAGATGCCGTAGTTGCAGAAGTAGATGAATTTTGTTTCAATTTTTCTTTGAACGCGTTATTCAGACTTAACGTAAGGCCAATGTCATAATAGCCTGCGCTGCTGGGCCAGCGCCAAAGCGAGATGCAGGAAGTGCTTTCGCGGCTCGCCGGCGTTTGCGCTCCAGGCGTGCAGCAAACGGCGGGTGTCACCGTTGCCTATGTTACCGGTGTCGATCGGTGGACTCGGCTCGAATACGCCATTCGGCGCCCCCACGAACCAGAAGCCCGGCTCGACGCATAACGCGCGGGCAATTTGCACCAGCCGGTATGCTAAGCCGAAGTGTGCCGGCCTCGTAATCCCGGTACGTCCGCTCGTTGAGTCCCAGCACCTCGGCGCGGCTGTAGGTCGTGTGCCCGAGAATCATCCGCTACAGCCGGATGCGGCTGAGCTTCTCGGCCACCCGAAACAGACTTATCGCAGCGACACCCCCGCCGACCTTTCACCCGGTGGAGGCGCTGCTATAGCACAGACGTTTAACGGTCAGATCAGGTCGGCAGGTCCTAGCTCCGGCCTGCGCGCTCAAAAGCTGAGAAAACTTGAGTCGCGTAATATGGCTTGGGCACGAACCGTCCATGGTCCGGCCCGTCCTCGTCGGTGAGCTGGCACCGCCCGGACGTGATCACCAAGCGGATGTGCGGCCAGTACTCCGCGACGCGATTTGCCAAGCCAAAACCGTTCAAGGACCCCGGCATCTCGATGTCGGTGAACAGTACATCGATGTCGTTGCGGCTCTGCAAAATGATCCAAGCCGCATCACCGGTGGAAGCCTCGATGACCTGAAATCCAGCGTCTTCGAGCATATCAACCGCCATCATGCGCACGAGGCTCTCGTCCTCCACGATCAACACTGTGAACGGGACGGGCATGTGTGCGTCGGCCATGAAAGACCTAACGGCATCGCGGCCGGACAGTTGCGGCTCTCCTCCGAAAGCGGCATGTGGCTACCGCGTGTGGGTGTGCGGCTCTGGGGGATCGACCGAAACTACCGTGCACGACCGGCGGCGGCCCCACCCTGTCGTTCGAAACGATGATCGGGCCCAATAGCTGGCCGGTGATCGATGGTCGCGCAGCCGGGTCGCATCGGCCCGAACCCGGTTTCCCCATCGCTTGTGGACCGAACCACCCCACCGGTCAGCCGCCGGCACCTCAGGGTTGCAATAGGTTAATGAACGGCTAAGCTCGCTACTTAAGTACAAACAAGGGGCGGTGCATGAAACAGTCGGACTCGCATCGCGACATCATGCCGGCGGAGCAGTCGCTCCCCACCATTTCGGTCCATCAAGCTCACGAGCTTGAAATCCAGCAGGAGCAGATGCGGCGGCTCCACAACGCACGCGCGAGCCAGCGTGCCGCCCGGCACCACCGGATCAACGGAGTGGCGCTGTGACCATCCTGGATCCGATCACCGGCAAGCTCGTGACGATCGAAATCCCCAAGCCACGCCCCCAGCGCCCCCGATAGTCGCGAGCGGGGGTGTCTCGGTTCGACAAGCGATGCCCCGGGGTGCTCGCTGGGGAATGCCTCATCATGGCGCCACCGGTAAATTACCGAGCCGAGCCTTCGTTAAGACCTCGTATCTAATATAGCGCCCTGATCAGGGTGTCGCTGCTTGGCCATGCCCCGTCACGAGCGGTCGCAAAGCGGTATGAGCGAACGGGTCAAGACGAATAACCTCGCCGACCGCCTCGATGCATGGTCGGCGTGGACGACTGGGACAGTGCTCGCAGCTGGTGGCCTGGCGTTGATCAGCGCCGACCACCTCTTCCCGGCCGTGGGTATGGGGCCCCTGTTCATCCCGTTGATCGCACTCGCCGGATGGCGGCTTGGCTTGCGTGCGAGCTGCTTCGTCACCGTCCTAGCGTGTTTTCTGAATATATTCCCACATCACGTCCATGAGGTCGGTCTCAATTCGGACGTGGCCATCGCTCGGGGGATCATCCGTTTCAGCGCGTACGGCTTCACCGTCGCGGTCATTCACGCGTTGCGGCGCGCCTACGACCGCGAGCGCGTCCGTGCCACACACGATGCGCTGACGAGCGCTCTGAACCGGGCGGCATTCGATCGGGAGCTGGAAACCTTGCTCGACGGTCGTGAGCCCGGCGATCGAGCGGTTGCGCTGGTCATGATCGACGTGGACGACTTCAAGCGCATCAACGACACGCATGGTCATGGTGCCGGCGACCATGTGCTGCGCGAGCTGACAGCCGCCGCGACGAGCGCTCTCCACGGGCGGGGACGCCTTTATAGGCTCGGCGGGGACGAGTTTGCCGCGCTGATGCCGATCGCATCCACTGCGGCGGGCCGGCCGGCGATCGAGCGCTTCCACCAGGATCTCTCAACCGCACTCGGACAATCGTGGTATCCGACGACGGTCAGCATGGGCGGTCTGGTCTTCCAACCCGGCTCATCGTTGGATCGGGCGGAACTCATGCACGAAGCCGATGGGCACATGTACGCGGGTAAGACGGCAGGCAAAGGTCGGGTCCGCGTCGCGGCGCTCCGGCCGATAGCTACTGCCAACACCGATCCAGAGCCGACGGGTGCGGAGCTGCTTCCGGCTGTGTGAACCGCTGTGGCACTCACGTAAGCGCCCATACGCTTCAGTCAGCCTCGGCTGCTTTTGCTCTGACGAACCTCGCTTAATCGGCGCTCTCTGAGGTCTGCGACGAACTTGAGCGCATTTCGGCGCTCGTACGACCGGATGTGTCCTTGGGCTCGTTGAGCCGGTCCCAATAGTCCGGGCGTGGACGAACCTGGAGCGCATCGATGCTCTCGCCGTGGCTCAACCGATCGACCAGCTCCTGCGCACGCTCGCGCGTTGGGCGATACACCGGCATCCAGTCCACGAGGTAAATCGACCACGCCCCGTCCACGAACTCCTCGACCGCCCACGATGGGCAATTTGGGTAATCCGGGTGGGTACGATCCGTAGCGCGGAACTGTGGACTTGGCGTTGTCATGGGGCTCCTGGCGATCGGCGTGAACGTGCGTAGCTGCGCCATCCACGACAGGTGCTCATCGATCGCGGATGAACGATCCACGGGGTGGCGGGGCCATACACCTTCAAACTGAGAGCCCGGGAATTAAGGGCGGTAGCGCGAAATACCGGGACCTCAGCGGATGCTGCCCCAATTTCGAATGCACCCTCGACGACCCTTCAGCGCGGGCACCCCTGGTTGCTGATGCGCTGGTTGGATGAATTTGACCCGCACTCAAATGCATGAGTCCATGGTATTCGCCTATGAAAACGACATTCGTGCATAAAAGTGCTTATTAACCAAGTATCCGCGCCTATTGCGTTAACCAATTCGTAAGACAGGTTAATTCTTCGTTGACGCAATGCTGGGCCGTGTGCGCAATTATTCATGCGGGGTGTCACCCGCGTGCGTAGCGTCGGGGTTCAGTATGCGGCGGCTTGTGGTGCGGTTGCGCTCGATCAGCCCGGCCCTGGCGCTGGCCCCGATCGTCGCCCTGGTGGGTACCGCTCCAGCCAGCGCGCACGTGAAATGGTTCTGCGCCTTCGATGTCGCCGGTCAGCCCCGCGGCCTGGACCAAGTGCTGTGTGTCAATTTCGAATGGCTCACCGGCCTGGCCCTCGTATGCCTGATGGCCGGCTGCATGACTGAGGGCACCCCGCTCGGCACCGCACTCCTGAACGCCCTGGATCGCGTCACCACCCGGATCCGGACCGATACCGAGCTGCTGGTGCGGGCGACCCTCGGTTTCTTCCTCGTGTCGCTGTGGGGCCTCGGTGGCACCATCCTGACCCCCGAGTTGAAGACCGACGCGGCCTGGATCCCGTGGCTGCAGCTGGCCATGGCCACCTGCCTGATCTGGCGTCGGACCATGCCAGTCACCGCCGCCGGCCTCGTCTTCCTGTTCGGCTTCGGCACGTGGCAGTACGGCCTGTTCCACATGGCCGATTATCCGGTGTTCCTCGGTGTGGCGGCCTACCTGGTGCTCAGCAGCCTCGGCATCACCCCTTTCGGGATCCGACCGCTGGACGTGGTGCGTTACACCGCCGCCGTGACCCTGATGTGGGCGAGCGTCGAGAAGTGGGCCTACCCGGAATGGACCGCTCCGCTGCTCGTCGCCAAGCCGCAAATGACCATGGGTGCCACACCCGAGCTGTTCATGAAGTCGGCCGGCGTGATCGAATTCACCCTGGCATTCTCGCTGATTTGGACCCCACTGGTCCGCCGCGTGGCGGCGCTTATCCTGACCGGGATCTTCGTGTCAGCGGTGTTCGAATTCGGAAAGATCGACGCGATCGGGCACTCGGGCATCATCGTGGTGCTGCTTGGGATCGCGGCTGATGACGCTCGACGGGCGGTACGCGTCCGCGACGTGGCCCTGGCGCCGGCCTGGTACGGCGGCGCCCTGGCGGCCTCCCTGGCGCTCTATTACGTCAGCCACGCCGCCCTATTCGGTGGCCTCAGCGCGCTCCCCGTCATCTGAGGGCGGACTGGGCTGGCGATGAACCTCGCGCTGGCCGGGGTTCATTTCCCGATACGTTGCGCTGGCTCCAAAACCCGAAAAAATCGTCGCGCCGGAAAAATACCCGGGGGCGCCCACCCCGGGTGTTCGAATTTCCAGGTTCGTCGCAATTCCCGACGGGGGTACTCGATGAACCCTACCGCACGTGAAACTGGGCTGGAGCTGACGCGGGCCCAATCAACTCCCGCCCACGCCTGCGGTCAGTTCGTCTTCGGGTCTGCGACCGTGAATGCGAACGTGGCTGAATAGGCGTCCGCGTCAGCCAGCGTGGGTGTCTGCGACGGGGTGATGCGGTGATTGACCCCGAGCACCTGCGGGCCGGCCACCCGCAACGGCACCGTCGCCTCGCCGGCAGCATCCGTCGCAGCACGAGCCTGATCCGCTTCGCTTTTGAAGTTCGCGCCGTCCGTTGCGACGACATCCGCCCCGGAAAGAGGGCGCCCATCGAATAGGACACGGACCCGGATTGAACCCTTAGCCGACGCCGGCGCCTCCAGCGGCACGATCTCCAACGGTTGACCGACGACGCGATCCCACGGCGCGGTCGGACCGATCGCCGCCTTGGCGTACTTGACCGACCACTGGCTCTTCTCGCCCTCCGGCACCATGCGCTTGCTGGCGTTGCGATAGCTGCCATCGGTCAAGCGAACCCAGTAGCCGTTGTCGTAAGCTGCCGCGACCAGGGCGTCCCCATCGAGGGCAGCGCGCAAAACGGAAACCGGCTCTGTCCCCATCGTCGCGGTGAGCCCAACCGTCCGGGAGGGCTGATAGGCGATGAGGCTGGTGAGCTTGCGGGCTACCGGCATCTCGGGCTCGTGCGGATGTCCGTACTGGACCATCACGCTGCCTGGACCGGGCGACAGCCACAAATCGTGGGCGGCGGCCGGTGCCGCAAAGGCGACGGCCGCGGCAGCAAAAAGGGCGATGCGTGTCATCGTACGGTTCCCTGGGGTGTCGTGATGGCACCGTAACCCGGTCACATCGTCAGCGCGACCACCGAACCCCATCACCAGCACTAGCTTGATCGGCGTCACTCGTCCGTTCGAAGCTGAAGCGCCCGCTCAGCACGGGTTCAGCCCGAGCCCGGCATCCTCGCTGTCACACGGCCCGACCTATCCGGAGCCCAGCGTGTTGGAGAACGTGTCATGCGGTGCTTGAAGGTATTTGGGCTGGTCACAGCAGCTGCGACCGGCCTCGGCCTGGCTACCGCGGCAAACGCCGCCCCGTTCGGGCATGGCCCATTCGGCGGTGATGCCCTGATTGAGCATGTGGCCAGGGGCTGCGGCCCGGGCTTCCATCCCAACCCCTGGGGTCGCTGCCGTCCCAACGATCGCGGATACGGCTACGGTTATGGCGGTCCTCGCGGCCCTTATGGCGGCCGGCCGGATTACGGGTACGGTCGCGGCGGGTACGAGCGCGGATACGGCGGCTATGACGGCCCGCGGCGGTTTTACGGGGGGTACTGACGCGGCCGCAGCAGCGAGGCGCGAAAGGGCGTCGGGCTCACGCACGAACCCTCTCTCTGTGCTCCGCTTGCCAGCTGTGCCGATCAACCTCCAATTTGGAGCGATGCTGGGCTGCACCCGGTTCGCCGGTCAAAGCCGGCGTGGACATGGCTGATGAACCATCCCGGGGGAACGGACCTCCAGCACCTGAGCCCGAGCCTTCACCACGCTCTCCGCACGAGGTCCTGCAAGCCTCGTGACGGCGGCCCGAAGCTGACGATGGCGATGTCGAGATCGGCGTCGCCGGCACGTCGCAACGCGCGCAGCATGGCTTGGTCGATCCACGCGTCGTCGTTGCCGAACGCACCCCCGCCCAACCGCGTCAGCAGCACGCGGTTGGATGCACCGCGGGCGGCATTGAGCCGGGCGGCGAGCAGCGTCGCCTCGTAAGCCGCCTCCAACACGAGGCTGGCGAACGGCGCCCAGGCCGAGGCCGGGAGCCTGCCATAAGCCACGGGCAACGCCGAGCAGAACACCTGGCTGACGAGTGGGCCTGGCGACGGTCGATCCGTGACCTCGACATCGGCGTGCAATCCGACCCGTAGCAGACCACGCAGCTCGTCCAGCGCCTCGGCATCCGCCGCTCGAAGATGGTCGCTCACCGCCGCCAACCCGTCCCGAGTGGCCAGAGCGTAGCCATTCCGCATCGTCCAAAGGTTCTTGATCGGCACGTCCAGGCGCTGCGCCAACGCGGCGCCGAGATCGGCCAAGCCGTCGAGCTGACGATCGGCCGTCTGCCCGAAACCGTCGGCCACCGGGACGAGGTAGTTACGAAAGATCGTGGCCGCGCCCGCCGCCATGGCACACGCCGGTCCTTGCGTTCGATCGTGCTCGTAGCGAGTGACGCCATCCTCCGGCGTTACGGTCGAGCTGACCATCTCCAGCATGTTGAACTGCGAGGCGACCTGGAACAGCGCGCCATGGTTCTCGGGCTGGCGGTGCATGGCTCGCACATCGCCTTCGACGATAGATAACCGGGGCCGGCCCGGCTGACGAACGGCGCTCGCGGTGGTCCGCAACTCGGCCAGCGACGGCAGCGTCAGCGTGCCGATCCGGTAGGTCCGATCCGTGCCATGGCTGTGCAGCCGTCCGTCGATCACGGACAAGCGGGCTTGTGTTTCCGCGTAGGATCTCTCCCGGAACCCGGTGAGCCGCTCGAACCAGTCCATGGTGTCGATCTCCTTGCTGCACAGTCCCGGACGCCAAGGTACCTGACAGCCGGAAAATTCGCTGGGCCGCGCCGATTTTGCGAGCCGTCCCACAAGGTTTCTCGGCCTTCAAATTTAGAAAGTTTTGCGCGCACGATAAAAACCGGGGGTGGACCCAAAAACGGTTTGGAAGTTCTAGGCTCCTCGCGATCGTGCAAGGGAATGAGGCGCTATTTAATACGCAACGTCAGCGCCTCATTCCATGTCAGCAACTAGACTACAATCATTTTATCGCGCAACTGAAGCCGGAAACGCATTCCCTTCAAAACAGGATGCTTCGAAAACTCCTGCGTTATAGCAGCATCAATCTCAATGAAGCTGCACACCGCCGGCACGGAGAAATAATATGATGAGGCATAATCATTAAACGGAGTGCCAAACAAATTTGTTATAGATTTGATAAATGCGTCCCTCCAGATCTCGCAGTTTCTATACTGTTCCTTGGTTGCTTTATAATGTAAAACCAACATACGGGTCGAAAATTTACTGGGAATGTTTGACATGATAACCTCTCAGTCGAGACAATCAGGGATCCCCGAGGGGTTCCTGCAGTTATGAGCGATATGACGCATTGCCTTATCGCAAAGCGTTTGTTGATAATTGAGCTTCGGTCCGTGAGCTGACACTCACGGAGCAGCTGCCAATGAAAGAATAGTGCTGTACGTGTGTTGCTTCAGTCAGACATGCGTCAAGTGGTCTCGCAAGTCGAGCCGGACTTGCATCCCTTTCAGGTCAGCATAATTCCGAAATTCACGAATTATAACTGCTTCTAGTTCATAGAAGCAGCAGTCAATCGGCGCCTGAATGTAGCATACTCTTTTGGTAAGCTTGTATCCGGTACCAAAAAGATTTCTCAAGACGCAGTGTAAAACCCCGTAAAATACCGGCGAGATGGAGGTTTTATCCTCGCTCAGCTTGTACGTCAGTACGAACTGACGTGTTGCGAACCGTTTGACCATGTCGATCCAATCCTCGGCGCCACCAACGGCGCACAGTGGATGCCGTCACAACGTCTTCGCTTGCTATCGAGCCTTTCATTCGCTTGCTATCGAGGCTTTCGAAGCTTTCGAGGGATCATTGAACTCGAACCCTGTGAGACGAAGCCAGCGCGATCGCGATCCCAAGTAGGTGCTTTCTGGGCTTGCCGGTAATGGCGTCCCACGCCCTCAGCAGCCGGCGCGTGTCGCCGTCGCCCATACTGCCGGTGTCGATTGGTTGAGCCGGTTCAAACCCGGTGGGCGCCCCTACGAACCAAAAGCCCGGATCGACCCCCAGGGCCCGCGCGATCTGCATCAAACGGTACGGGTTCAGCCGCAGTGCCGCCGTCTCATAATCCCGGTACGTCCGCTCGTTGATGCCGAGCACCGCGGCAAGGCTGTACGTCGTGTGCCCCCGGCTCATCCGCTGCAGCCTCATTCGGTTGCCAACGTGACGATCGACCGGGTTGGGGATGTGGTTCTTCGCGCGGCGGGGCATCGGTGGCGTCCAAGAGAGGGGGGGTTTTTGCGGTTTCGTCCCCCGCTTCAAAAATAAGGTCTCGGACACTCCGGACCCGGCCAATCAGGAATGAAGCGCCACCGGCTCGTTGCCTGGCGTGTCGCCACGGCTTGCATCCACAGCTCGCTCGGGCCCGAGCTTCATCGCCGGCACGAGCACGTGGATGAAGTCAGCCGTATGCCTTCAGCCCAGGACGAAGGATGGTGCCTGGAATATCCGAACCGTATCAGCATGTAGTCGGTGGCCTGATTGCTGCCCCGGGGGGACGCTTTCGCTGTGCCCAGTACGAACTCATCCGTGGCTTTGACGCGACACCAGGGCCGGCACTTGGCCCGGCGGCATGCCGGAACCAGTTAGGTTGAGCCCCGCGAGCTTATATGTCCTCGCAGGGGTTTTTCCGTGGGCCGCCGAGCTGGTGCTCGGCCCCGCCTCCCTGCATTTGAGCAGGGAGAAGCCGATGACCGACGAAACGCCCCCGGGGGGGAAGCCGTCACGCAAGCCGCGCCGATCCCCCGTCCTCAAGGAGCCCCCTCCGCCGCCGCCGCCAGCCGATTGGTACCGCGCGTCCGTGCTGCTGCTGCGAGAGCCGTTCTTCGCGCTCTCGAACAAGGATCGAGTCCGGCTGAGCGAGAAAGGGTTCCAGTTCGCCGAGGAGAAACGCGGATGGAATATGACGATCACGACGAATGACCCTGATATTGGCGTCGCTCAGGTCGGCGACGGCGATATCCTCGTGTTCGCCGTGTCAAAGATTATGGAAGAATTTAACGTCCCGGGGGAGCACACCGCCGACACGCTAGCATCGACAATCGAATTCTATCCCAAAGAGCTTCTATCAGCCATTCGTCGGCCTAACGTGAAAGGTGGAAAGACCCTCACAAACCTCGAAGCCGGTCTGCAGCGGCTGATGAACACCAAAATTAGTCTCAAAACCGGAAGCGTCCTCACCGATTGCGAATTCACCCTGCTCACGGCCTACCACCGGGGTGGGCGTCGCAAGGCCGGCGGCGAGCCACCGAGGTGGAGCCTGACGGTCCCCCGCTGGCTCCTGGAGGAGATTGCGTCTCGGGACGAGGCCCGGGTGGTCTGGTTCAACCCTAAAAACTTTGACCTAGCTGGTACGGGGGGGGTGAAAAGTTCCCAGCTCGAACAGCTCGTCGCCTGCTGGGCGGTGGGCGAACGGCAGTACGGGCCGGGCATGGCGGTCATGATCCGTGTACTGCGCGCCCACAAGCTCTCGGGCATGCGCGGGATGAGCAAGTTCGTGAAAGCGCTGGAAAAGGTGGCGACGCTCGACCGGCTGCCCGATCACACCTTGAAGCTCATCAACCGCACCCGCGCCGATGGCGGCGACCTGAGGATTGACCTTCGCCGCGGCAAAGTGCGCAAACTGCCAGCCTGGCGGACGAACCGCCCGACACGCCGCTCCCCTGAGGAACATCGCGACGCGATCGAGGGCGATGGTCTCCCCGGTGATGTTGGCGGCAGCGCTTCATGGACCTGAAAGCGCGATGGTCGTATTTCATGGACCACAAAGCGCAAAATAATGGACCTGAAAGCGCTACCATCGACCGTTTAGATAAAGGAGATTGGGGGCTCCAAAGGAAGACAGAGCCGGCGAGGAGACGGAACCGCGGACGACCAGGTACGGGTCCCTACTCCATTTGTAAGATTGTTATTTGGTATGCCACATACCAAAGGCGGTCATGAGACAACCGAGACGACCCCCTCGCGGCCCACCACCCGATGCCAGTTCGACAGCATCAGCTCACGGGTACGACAGGCGTGGTCGTGCCGTACGACGAACTCGTCATACGTCGGCAGCAGGGTCATGCCGCAGCGATGAGCCTCCGTCATCGTGTCGAGCATCACGTCCGCCTCGGTCCGCATGAACCTCAATCCCGCACCCGTGAAAAACGCCTGCCGGATCTGATCGTGGTGCTCCACGATCGCCTCCAAAACCTCCGCGGCCTTGCGCCAGTGACAAGCCTCGGGTCGGATGTCCGTCCGGGTACGTCCAGCACGCCGCGCGTTCGGGTCCGCCAGACGAAAGGCGATGGATGCCCAGGCCGCTTTGGGGTCGGCCGCGTTGAGCGCGGTGTTGAGAGCGCGCTTGACGAAGTCGCGCTGGCCTTCCCATCCACGGATCAGGTAAGCGTCGCCCTCAAGCGGCAGCCGGGCCTCTGCATAGGCGATCCGGGGGTGCGAGCAGCTGAAGTCGATCAGCTCGACCGGTTTACCGTCTAGTTTCAGCTGCCCTCTCTCCGCCTTCGGCAGCTGCATCGTGAACAGGCCTGAGGTTCGTCCACCCTGGTCCCAGTCCCCGTTGTTGAACGTGGCGTGCAGGATGCGCGCGTCAGAGCGCATCACGTGATCCTTGGTGTTGCCACGCCGGTCGGCGCGGCCCCCAGGAATGATCCAGAGACCATCCTCGTACGTACGGATGTTCGGGTTCTGCGTGCCGATCGCGACGGCCATGAGCCTCTCGTTGAGCGGCAGCAGTCGGGCAAAGCGGTCGCGGCTAAACGCATTGGGCGTGTAGCGGAGGTAATTTTTATTGAGGTCCTTCAGGCGGACGAGGTTGGACTGGCTCACCAGTTCTCGCCGTTCGTACGTCGGATCGTTTCCAAAATACTCCTGCCCGGCCGGGGTGAGGGCGAATGTGGACTGCATACCGTCAGCATCCCACGGGTTCGCAGGAGCCTTCTTGAGCTTGAGCACGCCTGCCGCTTCCCCGAGCTTGAGCGCTTCCCTAACGAAAGTGAGCGTGCTGGCGCGTCCGAAGACGTGCTGCATACCCGTCCAGTAGTTGGAGTTGAGCGAGACGGAGACACGCCGCCCTTCCCGAGCCGCCAAGCACGCCTCGGCGATGAGGAAGGCGAGCGCCTCAACGTACCGAGCTTTGCCGCTCGCAAGGCCCAACTTGACCATACACGCGTGGGGGATGCGGCGGGAGAAGCTCAGGGGCCGGTCGCAGCCGGGAACGTTCGCGTCTGGCCCTTGCTCTGGACTAAGGTCGCCCGCCAAGACCTCGCGGACGTGAGCCTCGGCCGCTTGATGCAGCTCGGTATCGGAGTATGTGAACACAGATCGCCCCTGAGGGGGCCCCCAGCACCATGCCGGGTTCAGTGACTCGCCCCGCATGGAGGCGCATCATCACGTCTAGAGCAGGGTCGTAGCGTTTCGCGATACCGAGCAACCGGCAACCGTTATCTTGACCTAAGTCATTGATATAAAATAATAAAATATTTACGAACCAGTCGGCGACGGCTCGCGGTTCTTTTTGAGTGGCAGGTGCTGAGCAAAAATATTTTGATCAAAAGTTTCCGCTTGGGGCGATGAACCTACGTATCAAGTCACCGAGCGCCCGGCGGTGGAACATCGGACGCCAACGACAACTCTGAGGTTCGGGCCGATCACGCAGCCTACGGCAGTGCTGGCAGACGGCAACGCTGTTGGCTCCTGCGTCGCGGTTGCGGCGGGTGACGGTCAGCATGACACGGGTGATTTCGATCGAACCGAGGTCCTCCGCCATTGGCTGGACGTGCAGGATCTCGCCGTCGTCACCACGCCACGCGAACACGGCCATATCCCACCACCGCCCGTCGCCGAGGTGGTAGACGCTCTGCCCGTGCGGGCGTTGGCAGTGCTCACACGAACCACCGCCGCGACGGAGACTGATCGTGGCGGAAACTTGCAACCAAACGACCGAATAGAAGAAACGGAGCCCACGCCAGATTGCCACCGGGGTCTGTCCTCACACACGGCACCTTCGATCGGCACCCGTGGGCCAGCACGGCAGAAGGTGGTGCAGAAAACCGTCAGGCTTCGACCGGTGCGAACAAGTCGAATTGCTCCGTCGGTCGGCGAGCGCGTGACCGCGAGCTGAGAGCGGCACGCATGGATTTGGTCATGGGAATGGCGGGCAGACCAGTCCCGGTCTTGCCGTACAGCACGGCCCCGACGATCCGGCAGCCGTCGCCATCGTGAAACACGTTTGCGGTGTGGGGACCGGCTCGCAGGATCTCCTGCACCAGCACCTCGTCCACCCCCATGGCGGACAAAGCTCGCAGCAGACAGGCCCCCCTACTGCCTCGATATTGAACGACTGGAACTCCACGGCGCGCTGTTGCCAGACTTGACGCACCGCTCCAGCACTCGTCTGAGCGAATGGATTTGGAGCCGCTTGCGTCGCAGGGTCGGCGACGAAGGCCGCGATCGCGCCGCGGTCGGCGATGTGGCTGGCTGCGAGCAACGAAACCGCTAGTTGGCGTCGGCTAATCGGCATGTCGCTCCGGCGATCTCCCACGGACCACGAGTGGGTGCCTCACGGGAGGGCGACCGTGCGTGCCGGCGTGCGACATCCGTCCTTATAGAGAGTGCCTCGATACGGGCAGCGCACCGGGGTCACACCGGTCGTGCACGAACTCAGCCCTGAGCTGCGGTGCTGTTGGCGCGGGCGCGCGGGAAGTAGCTGTAGAACGTATCCCTGTTGACCCCGAGCCGCTTGGCGATGTCGGCGACGCTGATCGTGCCGGCGGCGAGCAAGGCGCGACCGACCGCGATGTCGTCTTCGGACAGCTTCTTCGGCCGACCGCCCTTGCGACCTCGGGCGAGCGCCGCCTTCAAGCCTTCCATGGTGCGCTCGCGGTTGAGGTCGAGGAAGTACTCGGCCATCGCCCCGTGCATCTGCAGGGCGAAGCGGCCGTGGGCGGTGGCGCTATCGAACTGCTCGGTGAGCGAGCGGAAGTGCACGTCCTTCACACGCAGGCCGTCGATGGTGCGCATCATCTCGACCAACGAGCGGCCGAGCCGGTCGAGCTTCCACACCACGAGCACATCCTCGGGACGCAGGAAGGCGAGCGCCGCCTCGAACTCCGGGCGCTTGGTCCCGGCCTTGCCGGACTTCTTTTCCTCGAACAGCTTCTCGCACCCGGCCTTGGTTAGTGCGTCGCGCTGCAGGTCGAGGTTCTGGTCGAGAGTGGAGACACGGGCATATCCGATGAGCATGTCGGGATCATGCCAAAACCGCGTTTATCCGGCAATAGAAAAGCCGACACGTTTTTCCGACAGAAACGGGGCTGTTTGGCGCGTCTCGTAACTGGCTCCCACACTTCGTCGGGAAAACGGTCGTTTTCTGGACATGAGAAAACGCGCGGCAGTCGACTGCCCCGAAAGAGCCACGGTAGGCTACGATCTTACAACCCCTAACATTACTGCCACCAATCTAAAAAGGTAACTCCTCGTCATCAGCCACTACGATATTTTTGGCTCTATAAAATAGCTCGTCAAATGTGATGATTTCTGGAGAAACAAGATTTCTCCTGAACGACTCAAACGCTTGGTATTTCTGAAAATTTGTTCCCCTTTCATTTCTAAACTCGCCAAGGCAGCCGGCAACGAGATAGGAACGAGGGTGCACATTGCTGAGCTCTTCGCCAGTGGGATAGCCCTCCTCATCCTCAACCTTATAGCGGCTACGGATATTCTCGGCCGCAGCACGCACCGTCTCCTGGATCTGGGCAACGCCGCCGGCAAGCTCGTCTGAAGATTGCCAGACACCTGGCCGGTAGCTTGAGGGTTTCAAAAGCTTAGTGTCGTGTCTTTTAATCTCGACGTAACATAGCGATTGAATGAGAGCGTTGGTTTTAAGAAGACCATCCACTCGCTTTCCCGATGCTACCAGACTGTGCCCCCGAACAATCTGCTCCAGCTTCCTGTCGTTCAGCGAGCTTGCGAAGATGTATGAGAGGCCATGGCCAAAAATCCATGGATTGAATTCGAAAAACCGCTGCCATACGTCTTCAGGCTTGATGTTCTGGCGCTCCCGCTCGCTTTCGAAAAATCCGGGTTCCTCAAGCAGTCGCTCAAAATGGGCCAGCTGCTTCCTCCTGAACCCGAGCGCCACCACATCCTGTTCGGTGATTTCGTTCTGTGCAATCTGGGCAAAGAGAGCCTGGTTGTTGACTGCAAACTGTCGAGCTTCAGCGTTCGTTAGGGCTACAACCGCCAAGTTTTTGTCGTCGACATTGAGTTTCAGTTCGCTAGGAAAATGCACTTTCTTGATATGAGCAACGAATTCTAAGAGCTTGTTCAGCTCATTAGGACCAAAATTGAAGCTTACCTTTTCTGATGGAAAGCCATTCGTCGTGTTCCACTTCTGAATGGTCAGGCCATGAGTGTCGCGAGCGTACTCATTGAAAGTCGCCCTGATCTCCTGGCGACCTTTATGCGTCACTCGCAGAACGACTTCACCAAGCTCTTTTGCGTATTCCAGACAATGCGGAATGTCTAAGACCTTGGATGCAATCCGTAGTCCGCCCGCAAAGCGCTTCGTAACGTAAAATTTGTCTGGCAGCTTTCCCATATGGAAACCATAATCATCATCATCCAAGGCAGAACCCTCTCAATCTAAACACACAATAGTTCACCCCACCGTGTCGTGTATCGCCGCGACAGGTACTCCGTCTTGAGCTTCCACGGGCGATCCTGTCCGCTGCAGGCAAACCGCACCCGGTCACGCCCGTAGCGGGCGTTGAGCTGGTCCACACATGCCATCAGGCGCACGCGCTCCGGCCGGTCTGGCCTAAGGAACAGCGAGCCCTGCACGCTGTCGGCGGGATGTAGGTCGAGGAACAGCACTCCGCATTTCTTGTAGCGGAACCCGGGCCGGTAGATGCTTTTCAGGCCCCACAGGGCGGCCTGGATCAGCCGGCCGGTGTCGCTGGTGCCGATCGTCAGCCGCACCGGCCGGGTCGCGTAGTACTGGGCGTCCTCGGGCTTGTGCCGGTTGGTCGTGACCATCACGACCACGGAAGCGGTCGCCAGGCTCTGCCGGCGCATCTTCTGCGCGGCGTAGGACGTGTAGGCGGTCAGCGCTTCGGCCAGCTCGGCAAATCCTTCTACTGCTTGCCCGAAACTTCGGCTGCAGCAGATGGTTTTGCTCTCCGGACTGTCCTGTTCGAGGTCCAGACAGGGTGTCCCCTGCAGCTCCAGGACGGTCCGCTGAAGGACCACGTTGAACCGCTGACGGATCATGGTGGGGTCCGCATCGCGCAGCTGGAGAGGGGTGGTGATCCCGATCTTTGCCAGGCGCTGCACGAGGCGATGTCCGATGCCCCATACGTCGCCAAGGTCCATCTTCGCCAGCGCTGCGGTCTGCTCTTTGTCATTGGGGAGGTAGCAGACTCCTCCGCTGGCGGGGTCCTTCTTGGCGGTGCGGTTGGCGACCTTGGCGAGGGTCTTGGTCGTACTTATCCCCACGCATACCCGGATCCCAGTTTTCTGGAGGACGGTAGCGCGCGCCTGCCGGGCGAGGGCATCGGGATCGGCAAAGCCGGCCAAGCCCAGAAACGCCTCGTCGATCGAGTACACTTCCAGGTCCGGCGTGAAGTCGCTTAGCACCCGCATGACCCGGGCGGAGAGATCACCGTAGAGGGTGTAGTTGGAGCTGCGCACCTGGACGCCCCAGCGCTCGAACTCGGCGCGGCGCAGGTGCCAGGCATCGCCCATCTTGATCCCGAGTGCCTTGGCCTCGTTGCTGCGCGCGATCACACAGCCGTCGTTGTTGGACAGGACCACCACTGGCACGCCGCGCAGCTTGGGCTGAAACAGCCGCTCGCACGAGGCGTAGAAGTTGTTGCAGTCGACCAGGGCGACCGGGCCGCCCATGGATCAAAACATCCGCACGGAACGGATCACGACACCCCAGATTTCGAACTCGGCCTTTGGGGAGACCGGGATGTCGGAGAATGCCTCGTTCTCCGGGCGTAGGATGACCCGCTCGCCTTTGAGGATGTAGCGCTTGAGGGTGAACTCGCCGTTGAGGCAGGCGACAATCACACAGCCGGAGCGGACTGGCGCCGCCTTGTCCACGACGGCGATGTCACCGGGGAACAGTCCCGCCTCGATCATGCTTTCGCCGGTGACGTGCACCGCGAACACCGACGGCAGGTGGGCGCTCATCAGCTCGTTAAAGTCGAGCGGGTTCTCCCGGTCGGCCTCGGCCGGGGAGGGGAAGCCGCAGGCCACAGAGCCCGCCACGAAGGGTACCGATCCCGCCGTGCGGGCCTCCACGGTCAGAAATGCGCCGATGCCATTGGAAGAGCCGCCGCGGGCCGCCATGCGCCGCGCCATATCGGCGATCTCAACCGGCAGGCGCACGACCGTGGTCGGCTCCTTCTTCGGCTGGCCGGCGCCCTCACGCGGGCCGCCCCAGCCGGTTCTCCTGCTCTGGCGCATAGGGCCACCCTCCGTCTTGATACTTGTTACAGGTATCAAGCACAGGGATGCGGCGGGAGGTCCAGACAGTTTCTTATGTCAATGCCTGTTTGGCGGGCAGGGCTGTGTCTTCTGGGGATAACAACCTGAGCGTGCGCCCCTTCTCACCGTACACTCAAACGGCTAAGCTCACAGACAAAGTGGAGAGGGCTACGGCCAACGATGTCGAGAATCAGGGTAGTCGAGATAAAGAACTTCCGCGCGATTAACGAACTTAGGTTTGTGCCTACGGAAGGTGTCAATTGCTTCATCGGACCAGGAGATAGCGGCAAATCCTCGATACTTGACGCGATAGATTTGTGCTTGGGAGCGAGGCGCACAGCCCCATTCTGCGACACAGATTTTCACAGCTTGAATGTCGATCATCCAATTGAGATAAGCCTCACTTTGGGCGAGCTGGATGACTCCCTGAAAAATATTGAACAATATGGCCAGTACTTGCGAGGGTATGACAAGACATCTGGCGAGTTGAAAGATGAGCCTGAGTCCGGATTTGAGACAGTCCTAACGCTGAAACTTGAGGTTGGCAGCGACTTAGAGCCCGCATGGCTTCTCTATTCCGAACGAGCGGCCGCGCAAGGATTATCGCGCGGCATCCAATGGGCCGACCGGGTAAAACTAGCACCGACCAGAATTGGTGCTTTGGCACAGCACAATCTGGGTTGGCAGCGCGGGTCTGTTCTGAACCGCATCTCCGATGAACGCGCTGACGCATCAGCAACGCTGGCCAAGGTTGCAAGAGAAGCGCGCGCCGCATTCGGTGACAAGGCTGCTACACAATTGGGTGATGCGCTCAAGGTCGTTGGGGAAACGGCGAAAGAACTGGGCATTCCCATTGGCGACAATGTCAAAGCGCTCCTCGACGCTCACTCTGTATCGTTTGTTGGAGGAACGATCTCACTTCACGATGCGGGCGGCGTCCCGCTCCGAGGTCTTGGGATAGGCTCAACGCGCCTGCTGATTGCCGGGCTACAGCGAAAAGCATCAGAAAAATCATCGATCATCCTGGTTGACGAACTTGAGCACGGCTTAGAACCGCATCGCATTATTCGCCTTCTAGGCTCCTTGGGAGCAAAGGATAAAGATCAACCCCTACAGGTTTTTGCCACAACCCATTCCCCAATCGCACTGCGTGAATTATCAGGCAGCCAGCTAATCGTTGTGCGTAGGGACAAGACGTCAATCTGCCTACTGAGAGTAGGCGCCAGCGATGCGATCCAAGGTACAATCCGAACTTCTCCTGATGCGTTCCTGGCTGGATCCGTTCTCATTTGCGAAGGAGCAAGCGAAGTCGGAATTATCCGAGGCATCGACCAATATCGTGCCACAACGGGTGGAACATCTATATTTGCGTCCGGCGTCGGATTAGTCGACGCTGGGGGAGAGAAAAAGATTTATACGAGGGCACCCGCCTTTGTAGCGCTAGGCTATCGTTGCGGTGTCCTGCGGGACGATGACGTTGCGGCCGACGCCACCCTTGAGGGGGAATTCACGGCTGCCGGTGGCCGTGTGTTCAAATGGAACCCTGGCCAGGCGTTGGAACAGGCAATTTTTAATGGCGTGAGCGAGGCTGCAATCAAAAGATTAGTCGCAAAGGCCGTTGCTGAATTAGGCAACGACCTGATCGACGCGCATATTAAGCAAAGCTCAAAGAGCCAGTTTAATCTTGCATCATGCGATGGGCCAATCTCCGATGATCTTCGCCAATGTCTTGGTTTAGCATCAAAATCGAAATCCGCACCGTGGTTCAAATCTGTCACGAAGATGGAGGAGATTGGATACGACATTATCGGACCCGATCTTCCAAATTGTCGCACAGATTTTGTTTCAGTAGTTTCTGCGATGTTCGAGTGGGCAAATCATGTCCAACCCTGAGATAGATTTATTGTCCATCCGACGTGGAACCGTTACTGCGCCGGCTGGCTGTGGTAAAACACACCTTATTGCAGATGCGCTGGGTCGGCACGATCAGGTAAAACCTATCCTCGTGCTGACACACACAAATGCAGGCGTTGCTGCTCTTCGTGCGCGCCTCGATAAGGCCGGTGTTTCACCTAAGCGCTACAGGATCGTAACAATAGATGGCTGGTCGATGCGACTAGCATCGACGTTTCCACAGAGGAGCGGGTGCCCTGCTGGGATACTTGAGCTAAATAGTCCAGGCCGTGATTATCCGGCTATTCGCGGCGCGGCAATCTCGCTTCTTTGTGGAGATCATATATCCGATCTGATTGCCGCCACATACTCCCGGCTCATTGTTGATGAGTACCAAGATTGCTCACGCGCCCAACATGCCATCGTCATGGCCATAGCTGAAATGCTGCCGGTCTGTGCGCTGGGTGATCCTCTGCAGGCGATCTTTGGCTTTGGTGGCGACGAACTACCGGATTGGGACAGCGATGTATGCCGCGCTCTCCCTCTCCATGCCGAGCTAAAGAACCCGTGGCGCTGGGCCAATGCAGGAGCACATGAGTTTGGAGAATGGCTCCTCTCGATCCGCGGCAATTTGTTGTCTGGTGCACCAATCGATTTAAGAACAGCACCGAAGAATGTGAGTTGGATTGAACTTGACGGTAAGAATGACCATACCAAACGCTTATCGACTATCAACGCCATGCGGCGCAATCGCGAACACAAAGTCATTGCGATTGCGGATAGTAGGAACAAGCAAGGACAGCAACGCTTTGCGAGTCAGATCCCGGGCGCTTCAACGGTCGAAGCAGTTGACCTCAAAGATCTGACGGATTTCGCCGCAAGTTTCAATCCTGCAGCGAAAGGGGCGTTTCGCGCTGTGATCTCGTTTGCCGACAAGGTAATGACGGAGATAAATTATGACGATCTGGTTGCTCGTCTGAAGAGCATCGCCGCCAAGACGAATCGACTTGAACCAACAGAAGTCGAGTTGGCCTGCTTCCGGATGGTAGAAAAGCAGGACTATAGATCATGCGCGGACCTTCTCGTTGCATTGAACCGGCAGGCAGGCACACATATCTACCGCCCTGCGGTTTTTCGAGCATGCCTCAAAGCATTACAGATGTGCGCCGATGATACCAATGTGACGTTCAACAATGCTGCAATCCAGATGAGGGAGCAGAACAGGCTTGTTGGACGCCCTCTGCCCAGCGTGGCTGTCGGTAGCACTCTTCTTGTGAAAGGGCTTGAGGCAGAATGTGCGGTTATTCTGGAAACAGAGAGGATGAACGCAAATAATTTGTATGTCGCCATGACCCGTGGCGCAGTTTCGTTGGCCGTCTGCTCTCGTTCGCCTGTAATCAACGCTTAGAACCTCGTCGAAGCAGATTTTGACGAAGGCAGGATAGTACTATTCAAAGCTCCGGGTTGGTCCGGCAGGAGAACCGGTCACGTGCGGTGAACCGGTCGGACGGCAGACCGGCGACCGGCCGGCGGTAGATCCGCTCGGCGAGGTAGTCGTGCTCGATCTCGATCTGCGCCTCGTCAAGGTCGATGTACCAGGTGCGCCGCGCCGGGCTCCAGCGGTAGCGCCGGGCCTTCAGGAGATCTTTCAGCTCCTTCGGTGCCCCTTCGGCCCAGAGCCGCACGGTGGGCTTTCTGGCGGTCTCCAGCAGGGCAGACAGCGCCAGCCTGCCGGAGAGCTGCAGCGGTCGGGCGAGCAGCGCCAGCAGGGCGTGGCAGTCGTCGATCGCACGGTGCCCGCGGTGAAAGAACCCGCAGTCGGTCAGCAGGTAGCCGAGTTTCATGCCCTCGTGGCCTTCGGCGCGCCACGGGATCTGATGGCAGGAGCAGCCCCAGTTCTTGTCGCGGAACACCGGCCAGCGCGGCTCGCACATCTGCCGGTCGAAGCTGGCGTTGTGGGCGATGATCACCGCCGCGTCAGCGGCGATCCGCGCGACCGCGGCATCGTCGATCTTCTGTCCGGCGACATCGGCGTCGGTGATGCCGGTCAGCTGGGTAATCTCCGGTGGGATCGGTTTGCTGGGCTGATGGAGCTGGTTGAGGGTATCGAGCAAGCGGTAGATCCGCCCGCTGGCGCCGTACTCGAACTTGAGGATTCCGAGCTCGATCACCTCATCGCTGGCAAAGTCGGTGCCGGTGGTTTCCACGTCGACGACCAGGCCGATGAACGTCGGCTCATTGGGGGCTTCGGGATGATCGGCCAGCGACTTCAGCCGGCGCAGCACGCGGTAGTTACTCGTGCCTTCGAGCACGGCGGCGATGCTGTCGAGGGGCTGGCTCACGTGTCTGACGATCCCGGCTTGGTTCTCCCTGGCTCTGGCACCTCTGCCGACGAGCTCTCGCCAAAAGCTTAACCTTGGATGCGCCGGACTGGCCAGCAGGATCGCAGCGGCCGTCCACAACCGGCACGGAACCCCGCGACAGCCGGCCCGTTGACCCAACAGATTGTAGCTGTTCTAATTCGCAACAGCGGGCGGGACAGCCGCCGACCAGCCAGGGGAGCCAAAGATGGCCAACGCGAAATGTGAGACCTGCCGCTTCTTCGACGAGCACAAGGGCAACGGCGCCGTTGCGCAGAACGATGCCGGCCTCTGCCGCTTCAACCCGCCGGTCAGCCAGCCGGCGCCGGAAGCCAAGGGCCTGTGGCCGGTCGTGGCTAGCGCCGACTGGTGCGGCCACTACACCCCTGAGATGACCGCCGCCGAGTAAGGCGCTGCGTCGCGCACGCGACGAAGGGGCCAGCCGGGAGGCTGGCCTTTTTTTGTGCCCGGCGCTCACCCGAACAGACTGAGCTGCTGCCGATCGGTTTCGGCTTGCGCCCACGCAGGCCCGGAGGCCTCGGCGTCCAGCCACTGCAGGACGAAGGCGACCGGCCCACCACTGTCCTGCACCAGCGCCGGGGACGTGAACCATGACAGGTAGCCGCTTGCGGTGATCGGCAGGGGCGCGCGATGAGGGTCGATGCTCTCGATCTGCAGGTGCCCCGGCTGCACGCGGGCGCCGGTGTTCAGAAACTGCGGCTCCCAGCGGATGCGGAGGGAGACACCGCGCCAGCGCGCAGTTTGCTCCTCGATGTAGCGGGGCCCGGCGGTCATGCGACCGGCTCCAGCTCGACGATGTGCTCGGCTCGATGGGCGGCCGCCACGTAGGCCGACAGCGGCCCCTTGGCCTCGAACCACAGATCCCGCTCCACGGGCAGACCCAGCTTGCCGCGCACGGTCTGCAGCTCGGACAGGCGCACGTAGCCGAGCTCCGGGCAGCCAAGGCCGAGATCACACAGCCCAAAGGCGATGTCCGGCTCGGTCGGATCCAGCTCGGTCAGCAGCCACGTGGCGCCGGCATCGGGGGTGAACAGCTTGACCACCGGGAGAGGGTCGCGATGTCCCGCTTGGCGCTCTCGGCGCCGTTGGCGAGCAGCGCGGCGCGCTGTGCCGTGGTGATGAGTTGCATGGGATTGGCTTTCGTTGGTTCAGAACGAAGCCGCAGAACCCTTCCCCGTGAAGCGTCAGGCCCCGTCCTGACATTCTGCCCGTCGGCGAGACCGGGGTTGGCGCAGGTTACAGGGGAGGGGGATCATCCGCCTGGCAGACGTGCCGTCACGCCGAAGGCATGGGATACCCCTTGACCGCAGCCGAGAGCCAGCACCCCGCCTTCAAGGCGATGTGGACGCTCACCGGAAAATTGTGGCCAACAGCAGCGCACTACCAGACATCCGAGGATCTACACCGAAAAACGCCTTGTGGTTCGAGGCCGGCTCAAACAGCAGGCCATTCGTTTAGCTGCGAAACCGCACCCGGATTGCGACAGCTTCAACAAGGGTTGTCACTGTAACGGCAGGCCTAAGCCCATCGCAGGCGAGGCCCGCTTCAACGTGGCTTGGATTCAAAAAGGGCTGGATGGCCGGTGACGTGGCCAATGACGTCCAGTCCTGTCCAGAGCTATCCAACCTGTCGGGCGGGACACAAACTGGACACTGCCTCCAGCCACTCGCGCTAAGTGCTTGATATTGCTGGCGCGCCCTACGGGAATCGAACCCGTGTTTTCGCCGTGAAAGGGCGACGTCCTGGACCGCTAGACGAAGGGCGCTTTGGCTAGGCCGGGGTTCTATAGTCGGCGGCGGCGCGTCCGGCAACCGTCGATCCGCACGCGGGGTCGGGT
>NZ_VRVD01000180.1:0-8311 GCF_008040015.1 Methylobacterium sp. WL18
GCCGAGCGCGCCGCCCGCACGCCCGAATCCGCTGCCGTGGCCCCCGCCCATGTGGCGCGCGCCCGAGCCGATCTTGCCGGGGGGATCCCCGCATGAGCAGCCTTTCCGTTCCCCCCAGAGGAGACCTGACGATGCGCACGATGGTCCCGACCGCCCGCCTGCATCATGAAGCCCTTCAGTTCCGGTTGATCCTGGCCGCGACCTATCCGTGCTTCCTGGCCGCCGCCGCGTTCGCCCGCTTCAAGCCGGCCCGGGCCGCGTCCCGCTCCGGCATCGCGCCGGCGCACCGCTCCGTGTTCGGCGAAGCCCGCGCGATGGCGGTCCAGACGATTCCTTTCGCTTTCATGGGCTGAACGCCCTGATCGAGACGCTTCCGTCCGGTGACGCGGGGGAAGTCAAGCCGTGACCGCCTTGAGCACCACGGCAGCACCCGTCGCCCTTCGCAAGGAGTGCGGCCAACACACGGAGGTCTGAACGATGGCCGGTGGACCCGTTGCAACAGAAAGACCGAGCAGCCTGTCCGGGTTGACGGAACCGGAAGCCAAGGAGTTCCACGCGATCTTCCTGACGAGCTTCCTCATCTTCACGGCGATTGCCGTGGTCGCCCACATCCTGGTGTGGATGTGGCGTCCGTGGCTTCCCGGACCGCAGGGCTACGCTTCTCTCGAAGGCGTCACCGATGCGGCCCGCGCCCTCGTCACGATGATCGGCTGAGGAGGATCGAATGCATAAGGTCTGGTTGCTGTTCGATCCGCGGCGCACGCTGGTGGCTCTGTTCACCTTTCTCTTCATCCTTGCGCTGCTGATCCACTTCATCTTGCTCTCGACCGACCGGTTCAACTGGCTGGAAGGTCCGAAGGCGAACAAGGCGGCGAGCAACATCACGCTCGTTCTGCCGAGCATGCCCGCCTGATCCAGGCTGGCCGGGACCGCGACTCCTAGGGGCCGCGGTCCAAAAACCCCAAAAAATTGCGGCCGGGCTGAGGAGTGTCCGCCATGGCGATGCTGAGCTTTGAGCGAAAGTACAGGATCCGCGGCGGTACGCTGCTCGGCGGCGACCTGTTCGACTTCTGGGTCGGGCCGTTCTTCGTCGGATTCTTCGGCGTCACCGGGCTGTTCTTCACGGTGCTGGGCACCGCGCTGGTCATCTACGGCGCCGCGATCGGGCCGACCTGGAACGTCTGGCAGATCAACATCGCGCCGCCCGACATCAGTTACGGGCTGAAGCTCGCACCGCTGAAAGAGGGAGGCCTCTGGCAGATCATCACGTTCTGCGCGCTCGGGTCGTTCGTCTCTTGGATGATGCGCGAGGTCGAGATCTGTCGGAAGCTCGGCATCGGCTACCACGTGCCGGCGGCCTTCGGCATGGCGATCTTCGCCTATTTCACCCTCGTCGTGGTGCGGCCGTTCCTCATGGGCGCCTGGGGCTATGGGTTCCCGTACGGCATCCTCAGTCACCTCGATTGGGTGTCGAACACCGGATATCAGTATCTACACTTCCATTATAATCCTGCGCACATGCTGGCCGTGACGTTCTTCTTCACGACCACCTTGGCGCTCGCCATGCACGGCGGCCTCATCCTCTCGGCGACCAACCCGAAGAAGGGTGAGACCGTGAAGACCCCGGAGCACGAGGACACGTTCTTCCGCGACACGATCGGCTACTCGATCGGCACGCTGGGCATCCACCGCCTCGGCCTGTTCCTGGCGCTGTCGGCGGGCTTCTGGAGCGCGGTCTGCATCGTGATCAGCGGGCCGTTCTGGACGCAGGGCTGGCCGCAATGGTGGGGCTGGTGGCTCAACCTGCCGGTCTGGCGCTGAGATACCCGTCGCCCGCCGAGAATCGGGCGAACCGATACCAATGATCCAGGCCGGCGCCGCATGAACCGTGCGGACGACCGGGGGGAGGGCGGGCGATGGCCTATTACCAGAATATCTTCACCCAGGTTCAGGTGCGCCCGCTGGAGCCGGAGAACGGCGTCCCGGTGAGCTCGAACGAACGGGTCGGCAAGCCGTTCAACAGCTACCTGTTCGGCCTGCTGGGCAACAGCCAGGTCGGTCCGATCTACATCGGCTACGTCGCGGCCTTGTCCATGGTCTGCGGGCTGATCGCCTTCGAGATCATCGGGCTCAACATGTGGGCCTCGGTGAACTGGGATCCGGTGCAGTTCGTGCGGCAATTGCCCTGGCTTGCTCTGGAACCGCCACTGCCGAAATACGGGCTCAAGGTGCTGCCCCCGCTCAACGAGGGCGGCTGGTGGCTGATCGCCGGCTTCTTCCTCACCACTTCGATCCTGCTCTGGTGGGTCCACCTCTACCGCCGGGCCAGGGCGCTCGGGCTGGGCACCCACGTGCCGTGGGCGTTCGCCTCGGCGATCTGGCTCTACCTGGTCCTCGGCTTCATCCGGCCGGTCCTGATGGGTTCCTGGTCCGAGGCGGTGCCGTTCGGGATCTTCCCCCACCTCGATTGGACAGCGGCATTCTCGCTCCGCTACGGCAACCTGTTCTACAACCCGTTCCACATGCTCTCGATCACGTTCCTGTACGGATCGACGCTGCTGTTCGCGATGCACGGGGGCACCATCCTGGCCTGCTCCCGCTACGGCGCCGACCGCGAGATCGACCAGATCGTCGATCGCGGCACAGCCACCGAGCGCGCCGCCCTGTTCTGGCGCTGGACCATGGGCTTCAACGCCACGATGGAATCCATCCACCGCTGGGCGTGGTGGTTCGCGGTGCTGACCACCCTGACTGGCGGCATCGGCATCCTGCTCACCGGTACCGTGGTCGACAACTGGTACCTCTGGGCCGTCAAGCACGGCGTCGCCCCGTCCTATCCGCAGGTCTACGGCCCGATCGTCGACCCCGCCCATCTCGCACCCGGCATGAAGCCGTGAGGAGGCCGTCATGAAAACGATTCTGGCGGTGGTCGGCGGGGCGCTCGCCCTGTTCCTCACCATCGCGATGTTCGGGGGCGCGGGCTGGACCCATCCCCCCATGGCGGCCAAGCAGACCGGCTTCCGCGGCACCGGCATGGACCTGATCCGTACCCGGGCCGGCAACGAGGCGCTCGCGGCGGCCAACGTCGCCCCGGCCCCCGCCGACCCGGCCGATGCCGGCGGCGACAAGGCCTCGGCGGTCTACGAGAACGTGCAGGTCTTGGGCGACCTCTCGGCCGAGCAGTTCAACCGGCTGATGGTGTCGATCACGGAGTGGGTGGCGCCCCAGCAGGGCTGCACCTACTGCCACAGCACCGAGAACATGGCGTCCGACGAGCTGTACCAGAAGCGGGTCGCCCGTCGGATGCTGCAGATGACCCAGACGATCAACACGTCCTGGAAGGAGAAACACGTCCACGAGGCGGGCGTGACCTGCTACACCTGCCACCGGGGCAATCCGGTTCCGGCCAACATCTGGTTCGACCGTCCCGTCCAGGGCGAGGGCCGGTTCAAGCCACGCAACAACAGCCAGAACATGGCCTCCGCGGAGGTCGGCAACACCTCGCTGCCCTACGATGTCTACCAGGCGTTCTACCAGCACAAGGACACGCCCGAGGACGCGGTGCGGGTCAACGGCACCACGGTGCTGCCCGAGACCAAGGGCAAGCCGATCCAGGACGCGGAGAAGACCTTCGCGATCATGATCAGCATGTCGCAATCGCTCGGGGTGAACTGCACGTTCTGCCACAACACCCGGTCGGTCGCACAGTGGGACACCAGCACGCCTAACCGGGTCCATGCCTGGTACGGCATCCGCATGGTGCGGGACCTGAACCAGGACTTCATGGAACCGCTGACCTCGACCTTCCCGCGCAACAGGCTCGGTGCGTTGGGCGACGTGCCGAAGATCAACTGCGCAACCTGCCACAATGGCGCGAACAAGCCCCTCAACGGCGCCAACGTGATCGGCCCCTATCCGGAACTCTCGCATCCGACCATCGAGGCGAGCCTACCCACCGGCGAGGCGAAGGATCCGATCCCGGGCACCAATACGCCGGCCCTGAAGCCGTCGAAGCCCTGACGCCACCACACGAAGCGCCGGAGACGATCCGGCGCTTCGTCACGCTCCAGCTACAGGGAACCGCCATGCTGTACGGACGTCGGTTGTGGACGGCCGAGCTCGGCCCCCGGAGGCGCCCGTGACCATCACCATCTCGAACCTACAACCGATCATCGCGATCCTGGCCGGTATCCTGATCCTGATCGCACCGCGCCTCCTCAATTACATCGTGGCGATCTACCTGATCGTGGTCGGCGTGATTGGTCTCGGGCTGCTGCGCGGCTTCTCGTAAGGCCTGTCCGCGCGCGATCCCTGACAGACTTCGCTGCGCGTCAGTCGCGCGCGCACAAGCCCGCAATGCGTTCATCTTGCGTTGCGCTGCGGGATGGTCCAACCCGCGCCCATCAGCTCGGCCTGTGCCGGGCATCAGACACGGACGGGTTCGACATGGCGACCGGCAGCGCGAAGTGGGTCTACGCCTTCGGCGACGGCAAGGCGGAGGGCAAGTCGCAGATGCGCGACCTCCTCGGCGGCAAGGGCGCCAACCTGGCCGAGATGTGCAACCTCGGCCTGCCCGTCCCCCCCGGCTTCACCATCACGACTGAGGTCTGCACCTCCTACTACGACAACGGCAAGGCCTATCCGCCGGAGCTGAAGGGCCAGGTCGCCGCCGCGCTGGACCAGATCGGCACACTGACCGGCCGCAAGTTCGGCGATGCCGCCAACCCCCTCCTGGTCTCCGTGCGCTCGGGTGCCCGTGCGTCGATGCCGGGCATGATGGATACGGTCCTGAACCTCGGCCTCAACGACCAGACCGTGCTGGCGCTGGCCAAGGAGGCCGACGACGAGCGCTTCGCCTACGATTCCTACCGCCGCTTCATCACCATGTATTCGAACGTGGTGCTCGGCGTTGAGCACCACGCCTTCGAGGAGGCGCTGGAGCACTACAAGGAAGGCAAGGGCTACGACCTCGACACGGAGCTCGGCGCCGAGGACTGGAAGACCCTGATCCAGACCTACAAGAAGATCGTCCGCGACGAGCACGGCTCCGACTTCCCGCAGGTCGCCGAGGACCAGCTCTGGGGGGCGATCAGCGCGGTGTTCAACTCCTGGATGATCCCGCGGGCCAAGAAGTACCGCGAGCTGAACAGCATCCCGGAAAGCTGGGGCACGGCCGTCAACGTCCAGGCCATGGTGTTCGGCAACATGGGCGACACCTCCGCTACCGGCGTCGCCTTCACCCGCAATCCCTCCACCGGCGAGAAGGCGCTCTACGGCGAGTTCCTGATCAACGCGCAGGGCGAGGACGTGGTGGCGGGTATCCGCACGCCGCAGAACATCACGGAAAAGGCCCGGATCGAGGCCGAAAGCGACAAGCCTTCCATGGAGAAGGCCATGCCCGAGAGCTACGCGGAGCTGACCCGGATCTACGGGATCCTGGAAGCGCATTACCGCGACATGCAGGACATGGAGTTCACCATCGAGAAGGGTAAGCTCTGGATGCTCCAGACCCGCAACGGCAAGCGCACCGCCAAGGCGGCCCTGCGCATCGCCGTGGATCTGGCCGGCGAGGGGCTGATCTCCCGCGAGGAGGCGATCGGCCGGGTCGAGCCCTCCGCCCTCGATCAGCTGCTGCACCCGACGATCGACCCGAAGGCCGACCGCAAGGTCATCGCCTCCGGCCTGCCGGCTTCCCCCGGGGCGGCCACCGGCGAGATCGTGTTCAACTCCGAGGACGCCGAGGCCCTGCGCAAGGCCGAGCGCAAGTGCATCCTCGTACGCATCGAGACCTCGCCCGAGGACATCCATGGCATGCACGCCGCCGAGGGCATCCTGACCACCCGCGGCGGCATGACCAGCCACGCGGCGGTGGTCGCCCGCGGCATGGGCAAGCCCTGCGTCTCCGGCGTCGGCTCGATCCGGATCGACTACAAGGCCCAGACCATGAAGGTCGGCGACGCCACCCTCAAGGCCGGCGACCGGATCACCATCGATGGCTCCACCGGCCAGGTGATCCAGGGCGAGGTGAAGATGCTGGAGCCCGAGCTGTCGGGCGACTTCGCGACCCTGATGGAATGGGCCGACCAGTTCCGCGGCATGAAGGTGCGGGCCAACGCCGACACGCCGACCGACGCCCGCACCGCGCGGAATTTCGGCGCGGAAGGGATCGGCCTGTGCCGCACCGAGCACATGTTCTTCGAGGGCGACCGCATCATCGCGGTCCGCGAGATGATCCTGGCCGACGACGCCGAGGGCCGCCGGACGGCGCTCGCGAAGATCCTGCCCTATCAGCGCCAGGACTTCGTCGAGCTGTTCACGATCATGTCCGGCCTGCCGGTGACGATCCGCCTGCTCGATCCGCCGCTGCACGAGTTCCTGCCGCATACCGATGCCGAGGTCGCCGAGGTCGTGAAGGCGACCGGCGTGTCGGAGGACAAGATCCGCCACCGGATGCGGGAATTGTCCGAGCACAACCCGATGCTCGGCTTCCGCGGCTGCCGCCTGGCGATCGCCTTCCCGGAGATCGCGGAGATGCAGGCCCGTGCGATCTTCGAGGCCGCCGTGCAGGCCGCCGCCGATACCGGCAGCCCCGTCACCCCCGAGGTGATGGTGCCGCTGGTGTTCACCCGCATGGAGTTCGACATCGTGAAGGCGCGGATCGACGTCATGGCCAAGGCGGTGTCCGAGGAGAAGGGCGCCACCCTGGACTACCAGGTCGGCACCATGATCGAGCTGCCGCGGGCGGCGCTCAAGGCCGGTGAGATCGCCCAGACCGCCGAGTTCTTCTCGTTCGGCACCAACGACCTGACCCAGACGGCGCTCGGCATCTCCCGCGACGACGCGGCGACCTTCCTGGGTCCCTACACCCAGAAGGGGATCCTGGCGGCCGACCCGTTCATCACCATCGACCAGGAGGGCGTGGGCGAGTTGGTCCGCATCGGCGTCGAGCGCGGCCGGGCCACACGTCCGGACATCAAGCTCGGGATCTGCGGCGAGCATGGCGGCGACCCGGCGTCGATCGGCTTCTGCCAGGAGGTCGGGCTCGATTACGTCTCCTGCTCGCCCTACCGGGTGCCGATCGCCCGCCTCGCGGCGGCCCAGGCGGCCCTCGGCAAGGTGCAAGGCAAGGAAGGCTGAGCCGGCTATCCGCGGCCGGTATCGGGGGCGGGTCGCCGCCGTCGATACCGGCCGTCAACCAGGACCGATGAAACACTGTTGAAAAAGCGTTTGCGGCTGTTGAACCGGGCCTAGAACGGCACGTTTACTAATTGATCCGGCCGGTCGCGCGAGGTGCACATCGCTCCGTGCCGGGCCCAGTGTCAGGCGCCAGAATCACCAGCCATGATTCCCCGCAGCCCACCTTCGCTCTACGTCGACGCCGGCCAGGCGGCTCCCGTCCCGCGGGCGGCCGTGCGGGCCTACGTCGCGACGGTCGCCGGCCTCGGGGCGATCACCACCGCCGTGATGCTGATGATGTCGGTCGCGGCCAATAGCGGCGGCGAGGCCGAGCGTATCGCCGACACGCAGGACGACGGCTACGCCGCGACCCTGGTCTCCGCCCTGGCGATCAACCTCTCCAAGCCGTTGCGCTGAGCGCAGGCTTTCCCACCCATCCCGGTCTCAGCGCGTTCCGGCCGTCGTGCGCGTAGCCGAGCCGGTGAACCGCGCCGCCGTGAGCTCGTCGCCGGGGCTCTTCGCGCTGAATTTGGTCGCCACCGGTCCAGGTCTTGCCGCCACGACTGCATCCGGAGCGGTCTCGCGTAGACGCGTGGCGGCAACGCGAACCGGGGCGTTGCGGCTTGCCGGCGCGGTGACCGGACCGGTGGACGCCGCCTCGAACAGGGAGCGCAACTGCGCCTTCGCGTCTGCATCGGCCGCCACCAGGGGGCGCCGCGGGGCCGGCTCGACGGCAGCATCCTTAGCCAGAGCCCGCGTTGCGGTCGGAGCCGACAGGTTGGCCATGCCGCCCGCGAGCGAGGCGAACTGAATAGGACGCGGCGGCGGCAACGGCATGGTGATGGCGGCCGCCGCCACGACGGCGAACCCGGAGGGCCGGCGCGGCGGCAGGGGTGCGAGAATCCCCGCCACGGCCTCGTCGGCGCCCGTAGACGGCTTCTCCACGGTGAGCAGGGCCCGTGCATCGACCGGCGGATTGACGTCGGTCCTCGTCTGATCCTGGCGGGTCAGCGTGTTGCGAAGCGTGTCGTCCGCCGTCGGCGCGGCGTAGGCCAGGGCGGCGCGGGTGCCGACCGGATCCTGCGGATCGGCGCTGGCGACCGCGACGACGGGCGCCTGGCGGCCTCTCTTCGCG
>NZ_VRVD01000181.1:0-8288 GCF_008040015.1 Methylobacterium sp. WL18
GGCTGACCCAGGTCGCGCTGGCCCCGGTGGCCGCGGTGATCGGCGAGGAATCCCAGGACACGCGGACGACCAGCACGCAGGAGAATGCCTGGCTGGTGCTCGCGGCCGAGGGCCTGTCCAAGGAGGCCGACGCCCTGTCGTTCAGCCTCGACGGCGCGGCGCAGGCCGGGCCGCTCGCCCGGATCTACCGGGGGCCGGCCCTGGACGGGCGCAGCGTCGCGCTGGTCAACACCGGCCGGGCGCCGGTGCAGGTGGTGCTGGGGGTGAACGGCAGCCCGCTGGTGCCCGAGCCCGCTGCCGCCCAGGGCTACAGGATCGAGCGCAGCATCCACCGGCTCGACGGCAGCGTGGTCGATCCGGCCCACGGCCTGCGCCAGAACGACCGGCTCGTGGTGGTGCTCAAGGTGATCGAGGACAAGGCCCAGGCCGGGCGGATCCTGCTGGTCGATCCTCTGCCGGCGGGGCTGGAGATCGACAACCCGAAGCTGCTCGACGCCGACGCCCTCCAGAGCCTCGCCTTCGCCAAGTCGGAGGTGCAGCCGGTCCACACCGAGTTCAGCGACGACCGTTTCGTGGCCGCCTACGACCGCGACCCGAGCCAGTCGGCGTTCTTCACCGTGGCCTACACGGTCCGGGCGGTCTCGCCCGGGACCTACGTGCATCCGGGCGCCTCGGTGGAGGACATGTACCGGCCGGCGCGCTTCGGCCGCACAGCGACCGGCAGCGTGGAGATCGGGGCGGCGCGGTAAGGGGCACGGGATCGGCTCGCCCATCGGGACGGGTCGCCGGCGAACGCGCGCGGCTGCCCGGCCGGGCACCGAAACGCAACCGTCCGGCCGCGTCCTGACCATGCCGCTGCGTTGCAGCGCCGGCATGGTGCGCTGCGGAACCCTGACCGGTGCCGCCCATTCCTCCAGGTCCCGTTCGGAACCCGTGGAGGTCATGCCCGATGCCGGACCTTAATGCCCTGACCGGCCGCGCCGCCTCCGTGCTGGCCTATCTGCCGTGGTGGGCCGAGAGCCTGATCCTGATCGTCACCTGCTGCGCCGTGGTGATGCCGCTGCACGGGGTCGCGTACCGGGCGATGAAGCGGGCGGTGGCGAGCAAGAGCCTGTTCTGGCGCTCCCTGGTCTCGCGCAGCCGCGGACCGAGCCGCCTGGGCCTGATCGTCGTGGCAATCAGCCTCGCCTCGACGACGGTACACCTGTCCTGGGAGGTGCGGATCGCTCTCAACCAGATCCTGCTCGTCGCCTTCGTGACGCTCACCGGCTGGTGCTGCGCCACCGCGCTCCACATCGCCACGGTTATCTACCTGCGCCGGTTCAAGCTCGACGCCGAGGACAACCTGCTGGCGCGCAAGCACTTCACCCAGATGCGCATCCTGGAGCGCGCCGCCGTCACTCTGGTCGGCCTGATCACCGTCTCGGTGGCGCTCATGACCTTCGAGCCGGTGCGCCAGTATGGGGTAAGCCTGCTGGCCTCGGCGGGGGCTGCCGGCCTGATCCTGGGGCTTGCCATGCAGCCGGTCCTGTCGAACCTCGTGGCCGGCATCCAGATCGCCATCACCCAGCCGATCCGGATCGAGGACGCGATCATCGTCGAGAACGAATGGGGCTGGGTCGAAGAGATCACCTCCACCTACGTGGTGGTGCGCCTGTGGGACTGGCGGCGCTTGGTGCTGCCGCTCACCTACTTCATCCAGAAGCCGTTCCAGAACTGGACCCGGGACGGCGCCTCGCTGATCGGCAGCGTGTTCCTGCATGTCGACCACCGCGCCCCGGTGGCCCGGATGCGCGAGAAGCTGTCGGAGATCGCCGCCGCCACGCCCCTGTGGGACGGCAAGGTCGTCAACCTCCAAGTCTCGGACGCCAGGGAAACGACCATCGAGGTGCGGATGCTGGTGAGCGCCCGCAATGCGCCCCAGGCCTGGGACCTGCGCTGCGTGATCCGCGAGGCGATGATCACCTGGCTCCATGCCGAGCACCCCGAGGCCCTGCCGCGGCACCGCACGGAATGGGTCGGCGCCGAGGAGCCCCCCTTGCGCCGGGCGGACGGGCAGCGGATCGCGGCGTGATCGCGGGATTCCAAAGGGCCATGCCCTTTGGCGGGTCGTCAGGGCGGAGCCCGACACCGGGCGAAGCCCGGCAGCAGGGCTTTGCCCTGCACCCACGAAAGGTCTCGGACCTTTCGAAACCGGACCTGCGTCAGTCGTCCAGCCCAGCGTAGAACCCCTCGGCGCCGATACCTTCCTCTTGCATCAGCCGGGCCCGGGCGCGCAGCTTCTCGGTCTCGCTCTTGAGCTGGCCGCAGGCGGCCAGGATGTCCCGGCCCCGGGGGGTGCGCACCGGCGAGGCGTAGCCGGCGTTGAACACGATCTCGGAGAAGCGCTCGATCCGGTCCCAATCCGAGCATTCGTAGCGACTGCCGGGCCAGGGATTGAACGGGATCAGGTTGATCTTGGCCGGGATGCCCTTGAGCAGGCGGACCAGCTCGCGCGCATCGGCGTCGGAATCGTTGACGCCCTTCAGCATCACGTACTCGAAGGTGATGCGGCGGGCGTTGCTCACGCCCGGATAGGTCCGGCAGGCTTCGAGCAGCTGCGCGATCGGGTATTTGCGGTTGAGCGGCACCAGCTCGTTGCGGAGATCGTCGCGCACCGCGTGGAGCGAGATCGCCAGCATGGAGTTGGCCGCCTCGCCGAGCCGGGGGATCTGCGGCACGACCCCGGAGGTCGAGACCGTGATGCGCCGCCGGGACAGGGCGAGCCCCTCCTGGTCGGACATCACCCCCACGGCGTCGATCACCGCGTCGAGATTGTACAGGGGCTCGCCCATGCCCATGAACACGATGTTGGTCACCAGGCGTCCGACGTCGCCGGCCCCGGAGGCGTCGCGGCTCGGCATCTGGCCGGGCCAATCGCCGAGCTCGTCCCGGGCGGTCACCAACTGCTGCACGATCTCGGCGGCCGAGAGGTTGCGCACGAGGCGCTGCGTGCCGGTGTGGCAGAACGAGCAGGTGAGGGTGCAGCCGATCTGCGAGGAGACGCAGAGCGTGCCCCGGTCCGGACCCGGGATGTAGACGCACTCGATCTCGGCGCCGCGATTGTGCTCCTGCGGGTTGGTCGGCGCCATGCGCAGCAGCCACTTGCGGGTGCCGTCGCGGGAGACCTGGCGGCTCGCGACCTCGGGACGCTCCAGGGTGAAGTGCTGCGCCAGCTCGGCCTTCAGGGCCTTGCCGACATTGGTCATCTCGGCGAAGTCGTTCGCCCCGCGGAAGTTGACCCAGTGCCAGAGCTGGCCGGCCCGCATCCGGCTCTCGCGCTCGGGCACGCCCATCGCCACGAGTTGCGCCTTGAGCGCGTCGCGGGTCAGCCCGACCAGCGAGGGGCGCCGGCCGGGGAGCGGCATGGGCTGGAAATCGGGCGCCTTCTCGATCGCGGGTTCGGCCGCGCGGGCGCTGTCGAGCGACGGCGTCGCCATGATGTTCGGTCTATCCATAGCTGTGGAACGGTTCTGATATAGGCGATCGTGCCGGCGAACGCGAATGCGTCCCGCCCACGGGTGACCCGACCGGGCGCTATGGCAGTCGGCCACGAAAAAGGGCGCCCGCAGGCGCCCTGATCCATCCGGCCGGGTCCCAAAGAAATCAGGCGGCGGCGGACTTCACCGGGATGCCCTTCTCGGCCAGGAAGGTCTGCAACTCGCCCGACTGGAACATCTCGCGGGTGATGTCGCAGCCGCCGACGAACTCGCCCTTCACGTAGATCTGCGGGATGGTCGGCCAGTTCGAGAAGGCCTTGATGCCCTCGCGGATGCCCTGGTCGGCCAGCACGTTCACGCCCTTGAACGGCACTTCGAGGTAATTGAGGATCTGCACCACCTGGCCCGAGAAGCCGCATTGCGGCATCTGCGGGGTGCCCTTCATGAACACCACCACGTCCTGGGAGGCGATCTCGTTCTGGATGGTTGCGTTGGCGTCGGTCATCGGGAATCTCACGGCTGTTGACTTGCGTTCATATTGCCGGTCGCGGCCAGCTTCTCAAGGAGGGCGGTGACCGGCAACGTGCCGCCGGTCAAATCCTCGTAGGTAAACGGGCATTTCTGCGGCAGGTCGCGAGGGACGCGGACCGCATATTCGGCAAGGCCGGCAGCGGCATCCGCAACGCCACGACGCCAGGCAGCGTCCAAGTCGATCAGTCGACGCATGGAGGGCTTCGCCTCATGCGCGATCCGAAGCAGAAACGCGTCGATTTCGATCCGCCACCGATAGCGGCTGGGCGCGTCCGGGTCTGACAGGAGTTTGACGAGATGTTCGAAAACCAGCTCCATCTTGCGGACCACGCCGCTGGTCTGCGAGCGGCCCACGTACAGAAGCTCCCCAACGATGTTTTGCCAATCAATCTGTTGAGATAAGGGGTCGGACCGCTCGGCCAGCCGCGTGAGCAAGGCGACCTGTTGATGGCACCACGCGACGGTGTCCTGATCGATCAGTTCGGGCTGATCGCGCCGTCGTTCAGCGTTTGCGTGAATGTCGCGCGCGCACCGCAGCACATCGGGGGCAGCGGCACGCTCAGCCAGTAACCGGTCGAGCCAGGCTTCGACACCGCCTTCCGCATCCCAGGCATAAGCCCCTAATGCGGCCGGGATCGCGTCCCGCTCGATGGACCCATCCGAACCCGTGATTCGCGGTACGGCCTCGAACAGGCGCTCATGGATGCCTGTCGAGAAATCTTCGGGCGCGACGAGATCGCGAAGGTCATCATGGAGGGATGGGTCGCCCAGCACGGCGCCAAGCAGTTGACGTTCCCAAGCGAGGGCTTCGCCCCAGGCCGCCGGCTGTACGCGTTCGACGAAGACGGAGGGTTTTAGACTCATCCCGAGGCCTAAACGTCTCCCGTCAATCTTGAGGGACGCCGGTGGTCAGCGCAAGGGCGTGGAGCACGCCGCCCATCCGGCCCTGCAGGGCGCCGTAGACCATCTGGTGCTGGGCCACCCGGGTCTTGCCCTTAAAGGCCGCGGACAGGACGGTGGCGGCGTAATGGTCGCCGTCGCCGGCAAGGTCGCGGATCTCGACCTGCGCGTCGGGCAGGGCCTCGCGGATCATGCGCTCGATCTCGCCCGCATCCATCGGCATCGGGAAACTCCTGGGGCGTCGTTGAGGGGGTCAGGCGGCCGGCGCGGCCGGCTGGCTCGCCATGTAGGTGGGCAGCCAGCCTTCATGGGCCGCGATCAGCTCGGACAGGGATATGGTCTCGCCGCCCGGCAGGGTCAAACGGTCGGATCCGGTCACCCCGACGACGGCCGCGTCGATGCCCTGGGCCGAGGCGCTGTAGAGCAGGTCGGTGGCCGCCTCCGGATCGACCGCCAGCAGGTAGCGGGCCTGGTCCTCGCCGAACAGGTAGGCGTGGGCCGGCAGATCCACCGGCACCTCCGGCAGGGCCGCGCCGATGCCGCCGGCCATGGCCATCTCGGCGAGCGCCACGGCGAGCCCGCCGTCGGACAGGTCGTGGACGGTGTCGACCGTGCCGGACACGATCAGCCCGCGCACGAAGTCGCCGTTGCGGCGCTCGAGCGCGAGGTCGACCGGGGGCGGCGCACCCTCTTCCCGGCCCTCGATCACCGCGAGATAGGACGACTGGCCGAGCCAGCCCTCGCCGGCACCGACCAGCACCAGCACGTCGCCCTCGCGCTTGAGCGCGATGGTGGCGTGGCGCTCCACGTCGTCGAGCACGCCGACGCCGCCGATGGTGGGGGTCGGCAGGATGCCGACGCCGTTGGTCTCGTTGTAGAGGGAGACGTTGCCGGACACGACGGGGAAGTCGAGCGCCCGGCAGGCCTCGCCGATGCCCTGGAGGCAGCCGACCAGTTGGCCCATCACCTCGGGCTTCTCGGGATTGCCGAAGTTCAGGTTGTCGGTGATGGCGAGCGGCTTGGCCCCCACCGCGGTGATGTTGCGCCAGGCCTCGGCCACCGCCTGCCGGCCGCCCTCGACCGGGTCGGCCTCGCAGTAGCGCGGGGTGACGTCGCAGGTCAGCGCCAGGCCCTTCGGGCCGTCCTCGACCCGCACGATCGCGGCGTCGCCGCCGGGCTTCTGCACGGTGTTGCCGAGGATGAAGTGGTCGTACTGCTCGTAGACCCAGCGCTTCGAGGCAAGGTCGGGCGAGCCGACGAGGCGCTTGAGCGCCTCGGTGAGCGAGGCCGGCGCCGGCACCGTGGATGCGGCGATCACCGGCTGATGGGTGTTGGCGAGATGCGGCCGGTCGTAGAGCGGCGCCTCGTCGCCCAGCTCCTTGATCGGCAGGTCGGCGACGGTCTCGCCGTGCCACTTGACCACGAAGCGCAGCGTGTCGGTGGTCCGGCCGATCACCGCGAAGTCGAGGCCCCACTTGACGAAGATGCCTTCCGCCTCGGCCTCCATGCCGGGCTTGAGCACCATGAGCATGCGCTCCTGGCTCTCGGACAGCATCATCTCGTAGGGGGTCATGCCGGCCTCGCGGGCCGGCACCTTCTCGATGTCGAGCTCGACGCCGAGGTCGCCCTTGGCGCCCATTTCCACCGCCGAGCAGGTCAGCCCCGCCGCGCCCATGTCCTGGATGGCGATCACCGCGCCCGAGGCCATCAGCTCCAGGCAGGCCTCCAGCAGCAGCTTCTCCGCGAAGGGGTCGCCGACCTGCACGGTCGGGCGCTTCGATTCCGTGGCCTCGTCGAACTCCGCGGACGCCATGGTGGCGCCGTGGATGCCGTCGCGGCCGGTCTTGGAGCCGAGATAGACGATCGGGTTCCCGACCCCGGTGGCGGCGGCGTAGAAGATCGCGTCGGTGCGGGCGAGCCCCACCGCCATGGCGTTGACCAGGATGTTGCCGTCGTAGCGCCGGTGGAAGCCGGTCAGCCCGCCCACCGTCGGCACCCCGAAGGAATTGCCGTAGCCGCCCACGCCCGCCACCACGCCGGAGACGAGGGCGCGGGTGCGCGGATGGTCGGGGGAGCCGAAGCGCAGGGCATTGAGCGCCGCGATCGGCCGCGCGCCCATGGTGAACACATCCCGCAGGATGCCGCCGACGCCGGTCGCCGCGCCCTGGTAGGGCTCGATGTAGCTCGGGTGGTTGTGGCTCTCCATCTTGAAGACGCAGGCCAGCCCGTCGCCGATGTCGATGACGCCGGCATTCTCGCCCGGGCCCTGGATCACGTGCGGACCCGAGGTCGGCAAGCCACGCAGGTGCTTGCGCGAGGACTTGTACGAGCAGTGCTCGTTCCACATCGCCGAGACGATGCCGAGCTCGGTCAGCGTCGGGTCGCGCCCGATCAGGCCGCGGAAGCGCTCGTACTCCTCCGGCGTGAGGCCGTGCTGGGCCACGAGCTCGGGGGTGATCGGAACGTCGTTGCGGAACATGCGAAGGTCTCGGCAGAGAGCGGCCCGTCCCGAAGGACGCGTACCGCGGCGAACCCGAACCGGGCTGAGATCTCAAGCTGACCCGGCTCTAGAGCGGAAGCGCCCGCGCTGGCAACATCCGTGGGCGCGGGGCGGGGGTCAGATCCCGGCTTCGCCGACGCGCTCCGGGGGCGGCCCATCCTCCTGGCAGCGGGATACGAGCCTGTGCACCGGCTCCGGCCCGGTGACTACGTCGAGATAGTCGAAGCCGCTGTCGCGCTGGCTCGCCATGAGCAGCTGGAAGTGCATCTGGAACAGGTTCCACTGCCGCCGGCCGACATCGGCGCTGGTGATCAGCTCGTGGATCGCCACCCAGAGGACGGCGGGCCGGCCGGGATCGGGCGGGGTCAGGCCGCAGGCGGCGATCGGGTTGTTCTTGTGGATCGACAGCCAGTCCCAGGTGGCGCGCACGTCGAGCCAGCGGATCTGCGCGGCCCGCCCGAACCGCAGGAGGCTGTCGCGGAAGCCCTGCGCGGCCGGGTCTAGGCCGAGCCAGGGAATGACGCTGCCGATGCTCACGAACGAGACCGGCGTGCCGCGCGCGCCGAATCCGGGATCGCGGGCGAGCACCCGGTCCAGCACCTCGATGCCGAGGAAGCTCGACGAGGAATGGCCGACCACCACCACCTCGTCGGCGTCGCCCTCGGCGGCGTGGATGCGCGCCGCGAAGGCATCGAGGCGGGGCCCCATCTCGGGTGCCTCGCCGGCCGCGTAGGCATGCGTGAAGGCGGTGTCGTCCACGAGGTGGGGCACGTAGAGCGGCTTGCCGCGGGTCGCCCGGATCAATCCGGCCAGGATCGCGTAGGCGAGGGGCGGCACCGCCAGCAGGCTCCAGGGCCGGGCCGCCGCCGGTGCCAGCC
>NZ_VRVD01000182.1:0-8265 GCF_008040015.1 Methylobacterium sp. WL18
GCGCTGCGGGGGGCGCAGGCCGACACCGCGATCATCGCCCGGCTCGCCCGCGAGACCGGGATCGAGGCGGTGATCCTGGCCGGCGCGGTGGACGAGATCGCCGGCCAGCGCTTCGGCTCCCTGGCGCTCGGCCTGTCGCCGGGGCCGGACGTCACCGCGCGGGCCCAGGCCTATCTCGCCGCGCTCGGCATCCCGGCCGAATTCCTCGGCTATCTGCCGCCGGCCCAGGACGTCGCCCAAGACGTTGCGCAGGGGGCTGCCCGTGTCGCCTGAACTCATCAACCTTTTGGTCCAGGCCACCGCCGACACGCTGACCATGGTGGCGCTCGCCGCCGCCATCGGCACGCTGTTCGGCCTGCCGCTGGGGGTGTTCCTCGCGACGAGCCAGCGCGGCGAGCTGCTGGCGGCGCCCGCGCTCAACGCCGCCCTCGGGGTGATCGTCAACGCGACGCGCTCGACGCCCTTCATCATCCTGGTCGTGGCGATCATCCCGTTCACCCGCCTGGTGGCCGGCACCTCGATCGGTACCTATGCCGCCAGCGTGCCGCTGACGGTGGCGGCCACACCCTACATCGCGCGGCTGGTCGAGGCGGCGATCCGCGAGGTCGATCACGGTCTGGTCGAGGCCGCCCGGGCGTTCGGGGCGAGCCCGGCGCAGATCATCCGCAAGGTGCTGATCCCCGAGGCGCTGCCCGGCATCGTCCTGGGGCTCACCCTCGCGGTGGTATCGCTGGTCGGCTACTCGGCCATGGCCGGCGCGGTCGGCGGCGGCGGGCTCGGCGATCTCGGCATCCGCTACGGCTACCAGCGCTTCCGGCCCGACATGATGCTGGCGGTCGTGGTCGTCCTGATCGTGCTCGTGCAGGTGTTCCAGACTGCGGGCGAGCGCCTGGCGCGCCGCCTCAACCGGCGCCACCGCCAGAGCTGATCCGCATCGAACGTTCGGCCCCGAAATCGCGAGATCGTCCGCCATGTTGCGTCGCCTGGTGCTTGCCGCCCTCCTCGTGATGCCCGGTATCGGGCACGCGGAGGCCCTGAAGCGTGTCCGCATCGGCGCGACGCCGGGGCCGCACGGGCAGATCCTCGAGGCGGCGAAACCCGTCGCGGCGCGCAACGGCCTCGACCTGCAGATCATCGAGTTCTCGGACTACGTGGTGCCGAACGAGGCGCTCTCGGCCGGCGAGATCGAGGCGAACTCGTTCCAGAACCAGCCCTTCCTCGACAATCAGAAGGCCGATCGCGGCTACAAGATCGTCGCCGTCGCCACGACGGTGAACTTCCCGCTCGGGATCTACTCGAAGCGCCACAAGACCTTCGACGCGGTGCCGACCGGCGGCACGGTGGCGATCCAGAACGACCCGACCAATGGCGGACGCTCGCTGCTCCTCCTGCAGGACAAGGGCGTGATCAAGCTGAAAGCCGGCACCGGGTTCAAGCCGACGGTGGCCGACATCGTCGAGAACCCGCGCAAGCTCCGGTTCATCGAGGTCGACGCGGCGCAGACGCCCCGGTCCCTGGACGATGTCGACGCCGCCGCGGTGAACACCAACTTCGCCACGCCCGCCGGCCTGAAGCCCTCGGACGCGATCCTGAAGGAGGAGCCGAAGGGCCCCTACGTCAACCTCCTGGCGGTCCGCGAGGCCGACCGCGACCAGCCCTGGGTGAAGGCGCTCGTGGACAGCTACCGCAGCCCCGAGGTCAAGGCGTTCATCGAGAAGACGTTCGGCAGCACCGTGCTGCCGAGCTGGTAGCGGGCGCTACCACACAGGCTCGAAGAATCCCCGGAAGGTGGTCTCGATATAGGCTTTCACCTCCGGGGACCGGAACGTCGCGATGAAGGCCGCGAGCCTGGGTTCGTCCCGGTTTTCGGGCCGGGCGACGAAGCTCACCGTGTAGTGCTTGTTACCGGACCCGTCGGTGATCAGAGCGGTGCTGGGGTCGCCTCCGGACGCGAACAGGTAGGTAAAGCTTACCTGCGCCAGGGTCACGTCGTCGAGTGCGCGTGGCAGCTGTGCGGCGTCGAGTTCCAAAATGCGGAGACCCTTCGGATTCGCCACGATATCGGCCACCGAGGCATCGTCGCCGCTGCCAGGGTTCAGCTTAAGCAGACCTGCTTTCTCGAGCAGGTGCAAGCCGCGCGCGGCGTTGACCGGATCGTTGGCGATGGCGACGCTCGCCCCGTCGGGTACCGCATCCAAGCGTGTCACACGTTTCGAGAAGAGACCGACCGGTAGCACGAAGGCGCCAGCCACGGGCAAGAGTCGATAGCCCCGCGCCTTGATCGTGGATTGCAGGAAGGGCACGTGCTGGAACAGGTTGGCGTCGAGGCTGCCATCGGCCACAGCCTCGTTTGGCGTAACCCAGTCGGTAAACTCGACGATCTCCACCGCCTGCCCCCGTTTGCGCGCCAGGTCTGCCGCGAAGGCGAGGGTCTGGCCGATTGGACCGGCGGTGGTGCCGATCCGCAGAGGTTTTTCGGCCTTGGCCGGGGCGGCGGCTAGAAGTCCGGCCATTATGCCCAGCACTGCGCGGCGTGTTCGATGACGGCTCATGGTGTGTCGGCTCGTGGCGGGTTCAGGAGTCTTGGCGCACGTCCCTGGCTCCCGGTCCGACCTTGAAGGCGGCGCCCGGATGACTGGACTTCAGATGCGGGCCGGAGCCGGGGAACAGCTTCTCCCGCAAGGTCCCGTCTCGATAGGCGGTCTTGAACACCCCGCGGGATTGAAGTTCCGGCACGACCAAATCGACGAAGGCCTCCAGCGTCTCGGGTGCCACGGCCCGTGTGAGGTTGAACCCGTCGATATCGGCTTCCTGCGCCCATTCGAGCAGCGTGTCGGCCACCTCGGAGGGGGAGCCGACGATGAACGGCGCCCGCGCCCCTCGCGGGCCGAATGCGGCGAAGTCGGCCGGGGTGAACGGTCGCTCGCCCGGAGCCGTAAGATTCTCCACCAGAGACTGCATGGCGTTGGTCTTCTGATAGGCGAAAGGCTCGTCGGGCCGTAGGCCGGCGAGATCGATTCCCGTCCAACCCGACACCAGGGCGAGCTGGCCTTCGCGGTCAATGTAGCGGGCATACGCATCGCGCAGGTCGAGCGCTTCAGCCCTCGTCGGGGCGACGATCACCGTGGCGCCAATGAACATCCGAATATCGTAGGGGTCCCGACCAGCGTCCCGGGCGGCCTCACGGATGCTGCGGACCGCCTTCCCGGCGACGGCCGGCGTATGGCCGTTCAGGAAGATCGCCTCAGCATGTCGGGCCGCGAACTGTCGCCCCCGGGCGGAGGTGCCGGCTTGGTAGAGCACCGGCGTACGCTGCGGCGACGGCTCGCTGAGATGGCGTCCATCAACCCGGTAATAGGGGCCCTCGTGAAGCACACGATGGACCCGGGACGGATCCGTGAACACGCCCCCGGTCCGGTCGCGGCGCACCGCGCCCTCCTCCCAACTGCCTTCCCACAGCTTGTAGGACGCCTCCAGAAAATCCTCGCCCGCGTCGTAGCGGTCGTCATGCGCCCGCGCTTCCGGTTGGCCCATGCCACGGGCACCGCTCTCCAGATAACCGGTCACGATATTCCACCCGACCCGGCCTCCGGTGAGGTGGTCGAGGGTTGAGATCCGCCGGGTGAAGGTGAAGGGGTGCTCGTAGGTGAGGTTCGCGGTGACGCCGAAGCCGAGATGGCGCGTCGCCTGTGCCATGGCCGGCACGACCAGGAACGGGTCGATATTGGGGGCCTGTGCGGCGCGGGCGAGCGCCGTCTCAACACCGCCGCCGTACACGTCGTATTGGCCGATCACGTCGGCCAGGAATACACCGTCGAACAGGCCCCGCTCGGCCGTCCGGGCGAGATCGATCCAGTAATCCAGCGTGTTGTAGGCGGCGCTGGTGTCCCGGGGATGGCGCCACAGGCCGGCCCACGTATGACCGGGTGCAGCCATCTGGAACGCGTTCAGCCGCAGTTCGCGGGGTGTCGTCATGGTGTCGACATGGCTTGCTTTCGGAAGGGGCCAGGGCCGCGCACCCTGAACGAGGCCGTGCGGCGTCTATGAGAACGAAGCCCGGAGGGTATTCGAACGCGACGTCGGGTCAATCGGAATGTTGTTTTCTATTGGGATGCTCTTGAAGAACATCTATTCAGTCAGGCATTCCCAATGAGGTAGTGCTTCCAAATCGACTGCAAGCTGTCGTTTTTCCCGTGCAGCATCTTGAGATCGCGGCCCGACTTGGCGAATCCATAGGTCTCGCGCCGGGATCCTGCGGGTGTTCGGCAGCGACGATCAACGTGGAAAGCTTCAGGCGATGGCGCAGTGGGATGCGGGTTGGGGCGCTGGCCCGAGCGAGCGCTACGAGGATCTGGCCGGGCGCTTCCGGCCCACCTTCGCCGAGATCCGCGCCACGGCGGTCGAGCGCGACCGCGCGCACCGTCTGCCGCACGCCGAGATCGGGTGGCTGAAGGAGGTCGGCTTCACCACGTTGCGCCTGCCGGTCGAGGCCGGCGGCCATGGGGCCAGCCTGCCGGAGCTGTTCAACCTGCTGATCGAGCTGTCGCAGGCCGATTCCAACGTCACCAACGCCCTGCGCGCCCATTTCGGCTTCACCGAGGACGTGCTCGGCTCGACCGCGCCGGACTGGCGCGCCCGCTGGATCGCCAGGATCGCCGCCGGCGAGACCGTGGGCAGCGGTGTCTCCGAGACCGGCCCCGCCAAGGTCGGCCAGTTCGACACCGTGGTCCGTCGGCGGGGTGCCGAGCGGGTCGTGTCGGGCAAGAAATTCTACACCACCGGCTCCCTGTTCGCGGACTACATCCATCTCTCGGCCGATGACGAGGACGGGGCGCCCCTGGTGGCGGCTGTCCCGACCGGGGCGCCCGGCGTCGAGATCGTCGACGACTGGGACGGGTTCGGCCAGGCGCTCACCGCGAGCGGCACGATCCGGTTCGACGACGTCGTCCTGCCGCCCGACCTGATCAAGCCCGATCCGGCCCGCTTCCCCTACGCGATGGCGTTCTTCCAGCTCGTCCACCTGGCGACGCTCGCCGGGATCGGGCGCGCCGCCGCCGAGGATGTCGGGCGTCTCGTCGCCGAGCGGACCCGCGTCTACAGCCACGGCAATGCCGGACGGACCGCCGAGGATCCGCAGATCCTGGCCGTGGTCGGCCGGGTGCGCGGCAACGCCTACGCGGCCGGCGCGGTGGCGTTGAAGGCGGCCGAGGCCCTGCAGCGCGCCTATGAGCTGCACCGCGACGCGGGTGGCCGGGAGACCGAGGCGCCGGCCGAGCGCGCCACGGCGCTCGCCGACGTCGAGGTCAACCAGGCGGTCACCGTGGTCACCAACCTCGTGCTGGAGGCGACCACGATCCTGTTCGATGCGCTGGGCGCCTCGGCGGTGAAGCAGGGGCTCGGCCTCGACCGCTACTGGCGCAACGCCCGCACCATCGCGTCGCACAACCCTCGGATCTACCGGGACCGGATCGTCGGCGCCTTTGCGGTGAACGGCACCGAGCCGCCGCGCCAGTATCGCGTCGGCACCGCCTGACGTCGGCCGCCGCCGCGGGGCGGCGCTGGAGATCATCCTCGTTTCTCGGGCGAGCAAGCGAAAAACGTTTTCGAGTCCACGAAAAGATCAGAAAACGCTTTCGTTGACTCGGCTCCGGTCCGATTGAATATTGGATCCGTTGATCCCTCGACGGATCAGTCGCCCGAATTCAGGATGCACGATGTGCTCGGCCGCGCGGTCGGGCCACGTCCTGCGTCGGCCCAGCCTACCGCGCGGTCGCGCGGCCCGGAGACGTGCGATGATTGACGACCCGTCAGATCCGGGATCCCAAGCTTTCAGCCGGATGCCCTCGCGCCGCCTGGTGCTGAGGGCGGGCGCCGCCGCGATGGCGGCCCCCTTCGGCTTGGGGATGGGCGCGAGTCAGGCGTGGGCGCCCGGACCCGGCGCGCCGTTCGATCCCGGTCCGCTCTGCCGGCCCGCGGCGGCCGAAGCTTCGTCGGGCCCGCTGCGGCCGGTCAAGCTGGCCTGGAACGCGACGGCGATCTGCACCGCCGCCGCCCCGCTCGCGAAGGAGCAGGGCATCTTCGCCAAGCACGGCCTCGACGTCGAATTCGTCAATTTCGGCGGGGCTACGGAAGCCCTCTTGGAGGCCATCGCCACCGGCAAGGCCGACGCCGGGATCGGCATGGCCCTGCGCTGGCTCAAGCCGCTGGAGCAGGGTTTCGACGTGAAGATCACCGCCGGCCTGCACGGCGGCTGCCTGAGGCTGCTGGCCGACAGTTCCAGCGGCATCACCGACATCGCATCGCTCAAGGGCAAGACCATCGCGATCAGCGATCAGGCGAGCCCGGCGAAGAACTTCTTCAGCCTTCAGCTGGCCAAGGTCGGGATCGACCCCGACAGCGGCGTCGCGTGGCGGCAATACCCGGCGGACCTCTTGAATCTCGCCGTGCAGAAGGGTGAGGCGCAGGCCCTGGCCGATGGCGACCCGCGCACCTGGATCTGGCTGAAGGATCCGCGCTTCACCGAGATCGCGACGAACCTGTCGGGGGAATACGCCGACCGCACCTGCTGCGTCGTGGCGGTCCGCGGCAGCCTGCTGCGCAACGACCGGGCGGTCGCCGCGTCGCTCACCCGGGCGATCCTGGAGGGCGGCCACGCCGTCCACGGGAACCCGGAGGCGGCCGCGAAGGCGTTCGCCGGATATGGCGGCAAGGGATCCATCGAGGATCTCGCCACGATGCTGCGCAGCCAGCAACACGGCGACAGTCCGGTGGGCGGCCGGCTCAAGCAGCAGCTCGCCCTCTACGGCGATGAGCTGAAGCTGGTGAACGTCCTGAAGCGCTCGACCGATACGGCGACGTTCGCCGAGCGGATCTACGCCGACGTGCTGAGCTGAGCCGCCTGATGTCCGGAAGCATCACCGCCGGGACGCCCGCGCGCAGGACCGCCGCCGAACCCGCGCGCCTCCCTGGTCCGCCCTGGCGGATCGTCCTGGCCGGCCTCGCCTGGCTGGCGCTCGCGGGCCTGACGTTGCAGCTGCCCGAAGCGGGCGACTTCCCGAGGACGGCCATCTTCGCGCAGGGATCGGCGGCCATCGGGCTGGCGCTGCTGCCGCTGGGCCTCCTCGCCGGCTCGCTCGGCACAATCGGGGCGCGCCTGCGGTATTGGAGCCCGTGGCTGGCCGCGCTGGCCATCGCCTTGCTGGCCTGGGAACTGGTCACGGCGAAGCTCGATCTCCTGCCGATCCCGTTCTTCCCGCCGCCCCAGGCGATCCTGGAGGTGTTCCTCGATGATTGGCCAAAGCTCGGTGGCAGCACGCTGAACTCGCTGATCCTGCTGGCGGGGGGCTACGCGATCGGGTCGAGCGTCGGCTTCGTCCTCGGCGTCGCGATCGGAACCTCCAAGGCGGTGGGCTACTGGGCGCATCCGGTGCTGCGTTTCGTCGGCCCGCTCCCGGCGACCGCGTGGCTGCCGCTGGCGTTCTTCGTCTTCCCGTCCTCGTGGTCGGCGAGCACCTTCCTGGTCGCACTGGCCACCGGATTCCCGGTGACGGTGCTGACCTGGTCCGGGGTGGCCGGCGTCAACAAGGCCTATTTCGACGTGGCGCGGACGCTCGGCGCCTCGCGCGCCTTCCTGATCCTGCGGGTGGCGATCCCGGCGGCGCTGCCGCACGTCTTCGTCGGGCTGTTCATGGGGCTCGGCGGCTCCTTCGCGGTTCTGGTGGTGGCCGAAATGCTCGGCGTGAAGTCGGGCCTCGGCTGGTACCTGCAATGGGCGCAAGGTTGGGCGGCCTACGCCAACATGTACGCGGCGCTAATCGTGATGGCCCTGATGTGCTCGTCGCTGATCACCCTGTTGTTCCGCCTGCGCGACCGCCTGCTCGCCTGGCAGAAGGGGCTGGTGCAATGGTAGCCGCCGCGCTGGAACGACCGGCGGACCTGGTTCTCGGTGCGAGCCTGCACGCAGAGGCGGTGAGCCACGCCTTCGATATCCGCGGCGCGCCCCTGCCGGTGCTCGACCGGGTCAGCCTCAGCGTCGCGCCGGGCGGGTTCGTGGCTCTGCTCGGCCCCTCGGGATGCGGCAAGTCCACGTTGCTGCGGCTCGTCGCCGGGCTGGAGCCGCCCGACGAGGGCGCGATCACGGTCGACGGCCGGCCGGTCGAGGGGCCGGACCCGTCCCGCCTGCTCGTCTTCCAGGATCCGACGCTCTACCCCTGGCGGACCGTGCGCGGGAACGTGGCGCTCGGGCTCGAGGCCCAGGGCGTCGGG
>NZ_VRVD01000183.1:0-8261 GCF_008040015.1 Methylobacterium sp. WL18
GCGGCCGTGATCCTGCGGCTCGCCGCCACCGACGAGCGCGGGCTCACCGCCCGGGTGAAGCAGGTCGCGCCGATCACGCAAGAAGCCGGCGCGGCCCTCGTCGTGGCCTGCCCGGGGTTCACCGGCGACCTCGTCTCGGTGGCGACGAGGGGTGGCGCCGACGGGGTGCATGTCGACAAGCCGCGCGACCTGAAGGACCTGCGCGACCGTCTCCGAGAGGGTCGCATCCTCGGAGCGGGCGGCATCGAGACCAAGCACGGTGCCATGGAGGCGGGCGAGGCCGCCATCGATTACCTGATGTTCGGCGGTCTCTATCCGGACGGTGTCGCCCCGGAGGCCGACACCGTGCTGGCGCGCGCCGAATGGTGGGCCGAGATCTTCGAGACGCCCTGCGTCGCGGTGGCCGCGACGGCGGACGAGATCGGCCCCCTGGTCGCCACCGGGGCCGAGTTCGTCGGTCTGGAGAGCGGCCTGTGGCTGCCCGGGACTGACGTCGTCGCGCGGGCGCAAGCCGCGATCGCGGAGCGGGCCGCGTGAGTCTGCGCGTCCTGGTTCTTGCGGCATCCCTGGCCGCGGCGCTGCCGGCGCTCGCCGCGCCCAGCCCGCTCGATCCGGCCAAGATCGTCGCCCCGACCGACAAGACCGCGATGCCGGAGCTTCCGAGCCCCTACACGCCGAACTATTCCCGGGGCGCGGTCCCGCCCGCCAGCGGCCAGCCGGCGGACCTCGCCTATGGTGCCTATCAACGCGGCCAGTACGTCACCGCCTTCCGGGAGGCGACCAAGCGGATCGAGGCCAATCCCAAGGACGCGGCCGCGATGACGCTTCTGGGCGAGCTGTACAACCAGGGGCTCGGCGTCAAGCAGAACCCCGTGAAGGCCGCCGAGTGGTACCGCCTGGCAGCCGCCCAGAACGACGCCGCAGCGATGTCGTCGCTCGGCCTGATGGCGCTCGACGGGCGCGGCATGCCCAAGGACCCCAAGGCCGGCCGGCGCTGGCTGGAACAGGCCACGGTTCAGGGCTCGTCCACGGCCGCCTACAATCTGGGGCTGATCCTGATCGGCACCGGCGCCACCGCCGACGAGGCGGCCGCCGCCACGCAGTTCCGCAAGGCCGCCGATGCCGAGATCGGCCCCGCCCAGCACGACCTGGGCGTGCTCTACCTCCAGGGCCGCGGCGTCGCGAAGGATTCGAGCCAGGCGGCCCAGTGGTTCCGACGCGGGGCCGACAACGGCGATCTCGCCAGCGAGGTCGAGTACGCGATCCTGCTGTTCAACGGCAACGGCGTGACCAAGGACGAGCGCTCGGCCGCCCGCTACTTCCTGCACGCGGCCTCGCGCGGCAACGCCATCGCGCAGAACCGGCTGGCGCGGCTCTACGCGGTGGGCCGGGGCGTTTCCAAGAACCTGATCGAGGCCGCGGCCTGGAACCTCGCCGCCGCCGCGCAGGGCCTGTCCGACGCCTGGCTCGACCAGACCCTGTCGGGGCTCAGCGGCGACGAGCGCACCCGCGCCGAGCGGCTGGCCAACGAGCGCATCGAGCAGCGGTAGCGCTGAGGCGGAAAGAGCCAGGCGAGTGTGAGGCCGAGTTTTCTAACGCACACCCTCATCCTGAGGTGCGCGGCGATCGAAGATCGCAGTGCCTCGAAGGAGGTCTCCAGATGCCTCAGCGACTTCTGGAGGCCTCCTTCGAGGCCTCCGCTTTGCTTCGGCACCTCACGATGAGGGGTGGGGGGTGGAAAGGCGTTTGCCCCGGTAACGGCCGCCTCACTGGCCCGCGCGAACAAACCGAAAGCCTACCCCTCGGCCTTCGACCAATCCACACCGGCTTCCAGTTCCGGCAGCAGGACCACGCTCTCCTGCTCGTTCGGGTCGGTCCGGGCGATCACCGCGGTGACCGGCTCGGTCCGGCTGCGGTTGTAGGGCAGGTGCGGCACGTCGGCGGCGATGTAGACGAACTCGCCGGCTCCCGCGATCGCGTGGTGCTCCAGGCGCTCGCCCCAGAAGCAGCCCGAGATCCCCGAGAGGACGTGGATCGCGGTCTCGTGCGATTCGTGCTTGTGGGCGTGGGCGCGCTCGCCGGGCGGAATTTCCAGAAGCTGAAGATGCAACGCCTTGGCGCCCACCGCCTCCGCCGAGATCGCGGGGCGGTAGATGTGCCCCTGCTTGCCGCGGAACGGCGCGCTCTCGCGCAGGACTACAAGGCCCGGCCGTGATGCCTCGGATGCGTCGCTCATGATTCGCCGACCTTGAACGCGGAATCGACCGGGATCTGCAGGCCGTTGACCAGGGCGTTGGTCTGGTTCGCCATCCCGACCACCGCCAGGAACTCGCCGTGCTGCTCCGCGGTCAGGCCCTTCGCGCCGGCCGCGGCGGTGTGCGAGTGGATGCAATAGGGACAGCCGTTGGCGATCGAGACCGCGATGTAGACCAGCTCCTTGGTCAGCGGATCGAGGCTGCCCGGGCCCATCACGACCTTGAGGCTCGCCCAGGTGCGCTCCAGAAGGCCCGGATCGTTGGCAAGTCCGCGCCAGAAGTTGTTGACGAAGTCCGAGCCCCGGGTCGCCCGGATGTCGGCGAAAACCGCCCGCACCCGCGGGTGGGCCTCGGCTTCGGCATCGCTCCACAGCTTTACGGTCGCCATCTTGCCTCGCTCAGAGCTTGCAGGCGCCGTCGAGCGCCCGATTCTCGGCCTCGGTGAACAGGCGCGAGCGGATATGGAAGCGCTTTTCGCGGCCGTTTTCCAGAGAGAACATGCCGCCGCGCCCCGGCACCACGTCGAGCAGGATGTGGGTGTGCTTCCAGACCGCGAATTGAGACCGGGAGATGTAGAAATCCGCGCCGCCGACCTGCCCGAGATGGACGTCGCCGTCGCCGATGATGAAGTCGCCGAGCGGGTAGCACATCGGCGAGGACCCGTCGCAGCAGCCGCCGGACTGGTGGAACATCACCGGCCCGTATTCGGACCGGAGTTCGTCGATCAGTGCCAGCGCCGCCGGCGTCGCGGTGACCCTCAGGGGTGTGCCGTCGACACCAGCCTGCTCCGCCGTGGTGGCGTCGTTCGTGGAAACGGCGGTCATGCTTCACTCCCCTGCTGGCTGTTGGATATGCGTGCGGGGGTTCGGATTTCTACGGCGCGGCCCGGTTCGGCAGCAAACCCGGCCCCCAAAAGAAAAACCCCGGCCGCGAGGCCGGGGTGAAGTCGGCTCGGGGGTAACCCGGACCAGGACTCAGAAGAATCCGAGCTTCTTGGCCGAGTAGCTGACCAGCATGTTCTTGGTCTGCTGGTAGTGATCGAGCATCATCTTGTGGGTCTCGCGGCCGATGCCGGACTGCTTGTAGCCGCCGAAGGCCGCGTGGGCCGGGTAGGCGTGGTAGCAGTTCGTCCAGACGCGGCCGGCCTGGATCGCCCGGCCGAAGCGGTAGGCGCGGGTGCCGTCGCGGGTCCAGATTCCGGCGCCGAGGCCGTAGAGGGTGTCGTTGGCGATCGCCAGCGCGTCGGCGTCGTCCTTGAAGGTCGTGACCGACAGGACCGGCCCGAAAATCTCCTCCTGGAAGATCCGCATCTTGTTGTGGCCGCGAAACACCGTCGGCTGCACGTAGAAGCCCTCGGCCAGCTCGCCGTCCTTGACGTTGCGTGCGCCGCCGGTGAGCAGCTCCGCGCCTTCCTGGCGGCCGATGTCGATGTAGCTGAGGATCTTCTCCATCTGCTCGCCCGAGGCCTGGGCGCCGATCATCGTGGCGGGATCGAGCGGCGAGCCCTGGGTGATCGCCTCGACGCGCTTCACCGCCCGCTCCATGAAGCGGTCGTAGATCGACTCGTGCACGAGCGCCCGGCTCGGACAGGTGCAGACCTCGCCCTGGTTGAGGGCGAACATCGTCAGGCCCTCGAGGGCCTTGTCGAAGAAGTCGTCGTCCTCGTTGGCCACGTCGGCGAAGAAGATGTTCGGCGACTTGCCGCCCAGTTCCAGCGTCACCGGGATCAGGTTCTGCGAGGCGTATTGCATGATCAGGCGGCCGGTGGTCGTCTCACCGGTGAACGCGATCTTGGCGATGCGCGGCGACGACGCCAGCGGCTTGCCGGCCTCCAGGCCGAAGCCGTTGACAATGTTGATGACGCCCGGGGGCAGCAGGTCGGCGAGCAGCTCCATCACTACCAGGATCGAGGCCGGGGTCTGCTCGGCGGGCTTGAGCACCACGCAATTGCCGGCGGCGATCGCCGGGGCCAGCTTCCAGACCGCCATCAGGATCGGGAAGTTCCACGGGATGATCTGGCCCACGACGCCGAGCGGCTCGTGGAAGTGGTAGGCCACCGTGTCGTGGTCGATCTCGGAGATCGAGCCTTCCTGCGCGCGGATGCAGCCGGCGAAGTAGCGAAAATGGTCGATCGCCAGGGGGATGTCGGCGTGGGTCGTCTCGCGGATCGGCTTGCCGTTGTCCCAGGTCTCGGCCAGCGCGATCAGATCGAGGTTCTCCTCCATCCGGTCGGCCATCTTGTTGAGGATGCGCGCGCGCTCGGCCGGGGCGGTGCGGCCCCAGGATTCCTTGGCCGCGTGGGCGGCATCGAGCGCCTTGTCGACATCGGCGGCGTCGGAGCGGGCAACCTCGCAGATCACCTTGCCGGTGATCGGCGAGGTGTTCTCGAAGTAGCGGCCGGCGGCCGGGGCGACCCACTGGCCGCCGATGAAGTTGTCGTAGCGGGCCGAGAAGGGCGACTTGGTCCGGGCGTCGCCGAGAAATTCCGGCTTGTTCATGGCTCTGTTCCCTCCGTAGGCCCCGGCCTCGCGAACCGCGGCTCTTGGGCTGAAGCTGGCACGCGGACGGCCGATTCGATCGGCGGCGTCCGGTTCGGCTCTGGTGGCAGCCAATGGCTTTTGGCGTGCCGAATCAAGGTGGACTTTTGGCCAGTGCGCGAGCGGGCGGATCCTACGCCCTCCCGGTCAGGATCGCGACAGGACAAGTGTCCGTCAACCCGGGACTCGGTGGTTCAGGCGTGAAAACCCCTCGGATGCCCGCTGAAGCCGCGGTCGGATCGACCAATACGTTGGCATTATTCTCATGCCATATCGCTGACCTTGAGAGTTAGCTTGGCCGGTGTGCCCGCGTCTCAGGACCCGAGCGCGAACGGCAGCGCGAGCATCGCCAGCGGCAGGGCGGCCACGGCGGCGGCCCGCAACCACGCCGGCCGGTAGGACATCACCGCCACGACCAGCAGCGCGGCGCCGGTCAGGGCGCCGATCCACTGGACCGGGCCGAAATTCCAGCCGGCGCAGGCCACCGATGCTGCGAACGACACCGCCAGCCCGGACCATCCGGCCGCGCGCAGGCTCCTGGTCCGGCTCCGGGGCGCGGGCACGCGGAACACGGCGCGGTGATGCCGGTCGAGGCTGAGTGCCAGGGCGGCGAAGCTCGAGAAGCTGAGGCACAGGCTCAGCGCCAGGGCGGCGGCGGTCACGCTTCCACCGTCCGTGACAGTGCCGGCTTGGCCGCCCGAACCCGACCCGGTCGCCTGGCCGCGAAGCGGGCGCCGACGGCGAGCAGGATCGCCACCGCGAGCATCGCCGCGTCGAATCCCAGGAAGCGGGCTTGGCCGACGGTCACCGCATCCACGGCCGGGATCGCCAGGAAGGCGAGCGCCGCCGCCGAGAGCCCGGCCGGCCAGGCCTTCGCGCTGGGGGCCAGAGCCGAGGCCAGGGCCGCGAGGATCCAGACTCCGAAGAAGGCGCGCACCTCCCAATCCGCCCGGCCGGCGAGGTCGAGGGGCAGCAGCCGGTTGGCCAGGAAGTAGGCGGCCAGCCCCGTAGGCAGCCCGGCGATCGTGCCGAGGTTGAGCACGCGCACGAGGCGCAGGCCGAAGCCCGCCGGGTTCGCGCCCTTCGGCGCCCGGGCCACGGTCCAGAGCACGAGGCCCGACGCGATGGTGGCGGCACCCATCACGCCGCAGAGGAAGAACAGGATGCGCAGGGGCGCGGCGGCGAAGTGCGCCTCGTGCAGGCCGATCATCACGGCGCCGGTGCGGGTCGCGCCGCCGGCCTCGCCGGTCCGGGACAGCTCAGTACCGGTATCGCCCGCGTAGACGATCTGCGGATGCAGGTGCGCGAGGCCGGGCGGCTCCTCGAAGAAGGCGGTGACGCTCGAGGCCGCATCGCCCGGCTTCGTCACCATCACGACCTCCGGGGGCTCGCCTCCATCCGTGGTGGCACGGGCCACGATGTCGCCGAGCGGCATCTGGGCGCCCGGCTCACCCGCGGGCTTGCGTGCCGCCGCCATGATCCCGGACTCGGCGTAGTAAGCCAGCAGATCGTGCTGGTAGGCCGCCTTCACGCCCCAGGGCATCAGCAGCGGCCCGAGTTCGACCAGGCCGGTATAGACGATCATCAGGTGGAACGGCAGCGCCAGCACGCCGACGACGTTGTGGGCGTCGAGCCAGCCGCGCTGGGCAGAGCGGTCCCGCCGGAACGTGAAGAAGTCGGCGAAGATGCGACGGTGGGTGACGATGCCGGTGATCAGCGACACCAACAGGATCATCGCGCAGATCCCTACGATCCAGCGGCCCCAGAGCGCCGGCAGGGCCAGCTCGAAATGGAAGCGATAGAGGAAGTCGCCGCCCTTCGTCTCGCGCGCGGGCGATGCTTCGCCGGTCGCGGGATCCAGGAGTGCGTGGTGATACGGCCCGCCCGGATCCTTCCACCAATAGACCTCGACCTGCGGTTTCTCGGCGGTGGGAAGCCGGACCGACCAGGCCATGGCATCCGGCATCACGCGCCCGAGATAGGCCGCGGCGCGGTTGGCGGACGCGGCCGGATCGACCGCAGTCGCGCTCAGTTCGGGCCGCATCCAGTGCGAGACCTCGGTGCGATAGTAGCTCGCCGTCCCCGTCACGAAGATCGCGAACAGCACCCACCCGATGACGAGTCCGGACCAGGTGTGCAGCCACGCCATCGACTGCCGGAAACTTTTCCGGGGGCTGCTCATGGAGCCGTGGCCCCGGTGAACGCCCCGGCAAGCCATAGCCCTGCCGCCAGCGGCGCCGCGACGAGGCCGAGGACCAGCGCTGCACGGCCGAGGGACCGGGCCGCGAACACCCAGACCACCGCGGCGGCCATGATCGCGAAGCTCACGAGCGTCCCGGTCGAGACCGACTCGGAACGCGGCATCGGCAGGACCAGGGCCAGGAGCGCCGCCGAGAGGGCCGCGATGCCGTAGCCGCCGATGGCCGCCAGCACCACGCGTCCGGCCACCGCCAGACGGTAGGTCAAACCTGGCATGGAGCGGGCGCTCATCGCGCGATCTCCCGATTTCGTGATCCCATTCCCGCGGCCTAGCAGCGGCGCACTGCGACTCGCAACGGCTATGTTCCGGAACGATTCCAGTGTTGTGCCGGCCGCTTGAAGTTGTTCCCAAGCGCTCTGCAATCGTAAGTCGCTCAAAGTTCGGATCGTCACGCGCCGAACCGGCATCTCGTTCGACGGCGGCGCTGCTGCGGCTTCGATGCGCGTGTGGGCGCCTCGGAGGATAGGCCATCCAAGCCTTCAGGGCGCCCTGTGTACGAAGGAAACGAAGTTCCGCGCCTGCCTGGCCGCAACGGCCCGCCGCTCAGCGTCCGACATTTGTGCCGGTACCACTGCGGCCAGCTCTCCGCAGGGCGGCTGCGGCGCTGTTTGCGCTCGGCGGAAGATCCGGGCCGGCGCCGGGTCGGTCGTAGCCGGCGCGCGACCCCGGATTCGGCACCGTCCCGACACGGTCCCTGTCTTTGCCCCAGGCATAGCCGGCATTGATGCCCGCGTAGAAGCCGCTGAAATCCTCTGCCCGCGCCGGCGCCAGCGCCAGGATCAGCAGGATCGTCGGCATCAGCACGCGGTGCATGGCGGCTCCGAAACAAGAAAGGCGGCGACCCCGTTGGGGGCCGCCGCCTTGTAGAATTCCGAGGGATCGCGGCAGCAAGACGGCCGCGAGACCTTTAGTCTTCGACGTTGATGCTGGAGGCCTCGCGGCCCTTCTGACCATCGACGACGCCGAGGGTGACCTGCTGGCCTTCGGCCAGCGATTCCAGGCCGGCGCGGGACAGGGCGGAACGGTGCACGAACACGTCCTTGCCACCGTCGTTGACCGAGACGAAGCCGAAGCCCTTGGCGGGATCGTACCACTTCACGGTGCCGCTCATCTCGACCGAGGGACCGGATGCAGCCCGGCCACCACCGCCGAAGCCACCACCGCCGCCGGCGCCGTAACCACCGCCGCCGCCGCCACCATAACCGCCGC
>NZ_VRVD01000184.1:0-8245 GCF_008040015.1 Methylobacterium sp. WL18
ACCCGCGGCCATTCGGCCGGGCCGGGAGCCGGCACCGCCGGCGCGTGGACCCGGGCATCGACCCGGGCGATCAGGTCGAGCTTCCAGGCCCGGCGCTGGACCTGCCACGTCCCAAGCCCGATGAGGACGACGAACACGAAGCAAGCGGCAACGCCGAACACGAGACGTCGCGCGAACGAGAGCGGGGCCGGGGAGGGGTCCGCACCGGAGCCCCCCGCCGACCCCGAAGAAGTCACGTCCGCACGCCCACTCAGCGGGCGTTGTTCATGACGTCGTGGGCATCCATCGGCATCATGTTGTGGTTGAGGTGGTACATCACCCAGACCGAGCCGGCGAGCATGATCACCACAACCATGATGGTGAAGATCAGCGCCAGGAAGGTCCAGCCGCCCTCCGACTTGGTGTTCATGTGCAGGAAGTAGATGATGTGCACGACCATCTGCACGCCGCCCAGCGCCAGGATCACCAAGCTGGTGACGAGGCTGTTGTCGAGCACGTTGCCCATCACCAGCCAGAACGGGATCACCGTCAGGATCACCGACAGGACGAAGCCGGTGATGTAGCTGCCGAAGGAGCCGTGCCCGCCCTCGCTGTGGGCGTGCACGTCGTGGGTCTCCGGACCGTGACCGGTCAGGTGGTGCGCGTCGGCGCTCATTCGAGCACTCCCATCAGGTAGACGACGGTGAACACCCCGATCCAGATCAGATCGAGGAAGTGCCAGAACATCGACAGGCACATCAGGCGCCGCTTGTTCTCGACGATCAGGCCGTGCTTGCGCAGCTGGACCAGCAGCACGACCAGCCAGAGGATGCCCACCGAGACGTGCAGGCCGTGCGTCGCCACCAGGGTGTAGAACGACGACAGGAAGGCGCTGCGCCAGGGCGGGGCGCCCTCATGGAACAGGTGGACGAATTCCCGGATCTCCAGGGCCACGAAGGCCACGCCGAACAGGCCGGTGATCGCGAGCCAGATCTGGGTCTGCTTGATCCGGTCCCGGTCCATCTCCAGCATGGCGAAGCCGTAGGTGATGGACGAGAACAGCAGCATGGCGGTGTTCACCGCGATGCCCGACAGGTCGAACAGATCCTTGGGGGTCGGCCCGGCCGCGTAGCTGCGGCCGAGCACCCCGTAGGTCGCGAACAGGGTCGCGAAGATGAGGCAATCGCTCATCAGGTAGAGCCAGAACCCGAGCATCGTCGAGCCCTCGGAATGATGGCCCTCCTCGTCGGTCTGGTAGAAGACCGGCGCCGCGGCGCCGGGGGGTGCAGTCTCCCCGTGCATCATCGAATCACGCCATTTCCAGTTCGCGCGACCGCTGACCTTCCGTCCGACTGACCGTGTCGGCGGGAATGTAGAAATCGCGGTTGTAGTTGAAGGTGTGGAGGATCGCGACGACGATGATCGCCACGAAGCTGAGCGCCGCCAGCCACCAGACGTACCAGACCATGGCCAGGCCGAAGGTGAAGTTCAGGCCGGCCAGGATGGCGCCGCTGGCGGTGTTCTTGGGCATGTGGATCGGCTTGTAGCCGGTCATCGGCCGGGCGAAGCCCCGGTTCTTCATGTCCCACCACGCATCGGAATCATGCACCACCGGGGTGAAGGCGAAGTTGTAGTCCGGCGGCGGCGAGGAGGTGGACCATTCGAGCGTCCGCCCGCCCCACGGGTCGCCGGTCAGGTCCCGCAGCTTCTCGCGGTTGCGGATCGAGACCACGAACATCACGATCTGCGAGGCGATACCCAAGGCGATGAGCCCCGCGCCGCAGGCCGCGATGACGAACCAGATCTGCAGCGACGGGTCGTCGAAGTGCTGCATGCGCCGGGTCACGCCCATCAAGCCGAGCACGTAGAGCGGCATGAAGGCGACGTAGAACCCGCTCACCCAGAACACGAGCGCCATCTTCCCCCAGAACTCGTCGAGCTTGAACCCGAAGGCCTTGGGGAACCAGAAGGTGACGCCGGCGAACATGCCGAACAGCACGCCGCCGATGATCACGTTGTGGAAGTGCGCGATCAGGAACAGCGAGTTGTGGAGCACGAAGTCGGCCGGGGGCACCGCCAGCAGGACGCCGGTCATGCCGCCGATCACGAAGGTGACGATGAACGCCACCACCCACATCATCGGCACCTCGAACCGGATCCGGCCGCGGTACATCGTGAACATCCAGTTGAAGATCTTCGCGCCCGTGGGGATCGAGATGATCATCGTCGTGATCCCGAAGAACGAGTTCACGTCGGCGCCCGAGCCCATGGTGAAGAAGTGGTGCAACCACACCAGGTAGGCGAGGATGGTGATCACCACCAGCGCGTAGACCATCGAGGTGTAGCCGAACAACCGCTTGCCGCAGAAGGTCGAGGTGATCTCGGAGAACACCCCGAAGGCCGGCAGGATCAGGATGTAGACCTCCGGGTGACCCCAGATCCAGATCAGGTTGAAGTACAGCATGGCGTTGCCGCCAAGGTCGTTCGTGAAGAAGTGCGTGCCGACGTAGCGGTCGAGCGACAGCATCGCCAGGACGGCCGTCAGGATCGGGAAGGCGGCCACGATCAGGATGTTGGTGCACAGCGACGACCAGACGAAGATCGGCAGCTTCATCATCGTCATGCCTGGCGCGCGCATCTTCACGATGGTCGCGATCAGGTTGATGCCCGAGAGCAGCGTCCCGATGCCGGCGATCTGCAGCGCCCAGATGTAGTAGTCGACGCCGACGCCGGGGCTCATGGCGGCCCCCGAGAGCGGCGGGTAGGCGAGCCAGGTGGCGCGCGAGAACTCACCGACGAACAGCGAGACCATGACCAGGATGCCGCCGGCCACCGTCATCCAGAAGCTGAAGTTGTTCAGGAACGGGAAGGCCACGTCGCGGGCGCCGATCTGCAGCGGCACGGCGAAGTTCATGAGCCCCGTGACGAACGGCATCGCCACGAAGAAGATCATGATCATGCCGTGGGCGGTGAAGATCTGGTCGTAATGGTGCGGCGGCAGGAAGCCCTGCTCCGAACCGAACGCCACCGCCTGCTGCGAGCGCATCAGCAACGCATCGGCGAAGCCGCGCAGCAGCATGATCAGGGCGAAGATGCAGTACATGATACCGATCTTCTTGTGGTCGATGGACGTGACCCAGTCACGCCACAGCGGCCCCCAGAAGCGGAAGTAGGTGATCACACCGAGGACGGCGAGGCCGACCACGGCCACGCCGGCGAACGTCGCCTGCAGAATCGGCTCATGATACGGGATCTGCTCGATCGTAAATCGGCCGAGGATCAACTGTTGTAGGTCCATGTTTGTGAACATTGGGATCGGCCCGTTCAATGGGTTCGACGGCGACCGCCGGTTTTGGGTGTGAAGCGCACGCGCGAGGCGCGCGTTCTTACTGGTTGAGCTGCTTGGGCGCGATCTGCCCGCCCTCTTTCTGGCCCTGGCTGTCGGGCGCCTTGATCTCCGGCGCCTTCTCCTGCCCCGGCAGCGCGGACTCGCCCTGACCGCGCGAGTCCGGGTTGCCCATGTCGGGCCGAGGCTTCATGCCCTGCGGCTGCGTCTGCCCGTGCGGGCCGGTCCCGGAGGCCGGCCCGGTGGCGCCGGGAGCCTCGTTGCCGCGATCGGCCATGCGGTTGTCGTACTGAAGCCGATCGTAATTCGCCTGGGCCTCCGCCCCCGAGGCTCCGCCCCGGGCGTCGATCTTCACCATCTCGCCGACGCACATCTGCTCCGGCCGCGGGCACATGCCGATGATCCGGTCGAACAGGCCCTTCGCGTAGGACTTGTAGAACCGCGCCGGCTCGGACTCGCTCGGCTTCTCGAGCTCGAGATAGGCCTCCTGGGTCAGCGCGCCGCCCTGAGCCTTCGTCTTGGCGACCCACTGGTCGAAGGCCTCGTTGGTCACGCCGTTGAACTTGAAGAACATGTTCGAGAAGCCGGCGCCGCTGTAATGCGCCGAGCGGCCCTCGTAGGAACCCTCCCGGTTGATCACGGCATGGAGCTGGGTCTGCATGCCCGGCATCGCGTAGACCATGCCGGCCAATGTCGGGATATAGAACGTGTTCATCACGTCGGTGGCGGTGATCTTGAACTGGATCGGCCGGTCCACCGGGGCGGCGAGTTCGTTCACCGTGGCGATCCCGTATTGCGGGTAGAGGAACAGCCACTTCCAATCCATGGCCACAGCCTCGACCTGCAGCGGCTCGACGCCGGCGGGGACGTCGCGCTTCGCGTCGATCTTGCTAAGCGGCCGGAACGGATCGAGGGTGTGAGTCCCGATCCAGGTGAGGGCGCCCAGCGCGATGATGATCATCAGCGGCGCCGTCCAGATCAGCACCTCGAGCTGGGTCGAGTGGTGCCATTCGGGATCGTACACCGCGTCCTCGTTGGAGGCGCGGTAGCGCCAAGCGAAGAACAGGGTGAAGAAGATCACCGGGATGATGATCAGGAGCATCAGCCCGGTAGCCGCGAGCACGAGGTTGCGCTGCTGCTCGGCGACGTAGCCTGCCGGGCTCATGACCACGAGATTGCAGCCGCCCAGCAGCGCCAGGACCGGCGGCAGGGCGAGGAGCGACACGAGTCGCCGCGCAAGGCCGCTCCGGCGCTCGCTGGGCTCGATCCTGTCCGGGAGAGGGGTCGAAGAGGTCACAGCACTCGTCTCTTTATCCCACGCCGCATGCGCGGCATCCGCGCCGTGTCGCGACTGCGACACGGCCGACAACGTCTGGAAGGAGGCGCGCAGCCTGCGCCGCGCGCTGCCGGCTACATCTGGCGCATCTCGGAGCGGTCGAGGAACAAGGCCGCGAGGGTGCAGACCGCGCCGGACAACAGGTAGACGCCGACCATGGCCAGGCCGTAGCGCTGCGACAGGAACAGCGCCACCAGCGGGGCGAAGCCGGCGCCGACGAGCCAGGCGAAGTCGGAGGTCAGCGCGGCGCCGGTGTAGCGGTAGTGGTTGCCCAACCGGGCCGTCACCGCGCCGGCGGTCTGGCCGTAGGCGAGGCCCAGCAGCATGAAGCCGATCGTGACGTAGATGGTCTGGCCGATCGCGCTCTCGCCGAACAGCAGCGGCGCGATGATGCTGCCGACCGCGAAGAACCCGATCAGCGAGGCGCTCATGATCAGGCAGTTGCGGCGGCCGATCTGGTCGGCGATCAGCCCGGAGGCAGCGATCGCGCCGGCGCAGACGATGGCCCCGGAGAACTGCACGATCAGGAACTCGCCGGGCGAGCGGCTGCTGGTGTTGTTGAGCGCAAGCCAGGCGATCGGGAAGATCGTCACGAGGTGGAACAGGGCGAAGCCGGCCAGGGGCACGAAGGCGCCGCGGATCACGTCGCCGGCATGGTGCCGGAACAGCTCCAGGGCCGGGACCGGGCGGAGCCGGTCGAGGTCCATCATCCGGGCGAACTCTTCGGTGGCGACCAGGCGCAGCCGGGCGAACAGGGCGACGACGTTGATGGTGAAGGCGCAGTAGAACGGGAAGCGCCAGCCCCAGTCGATGAAGTCGGCCTCGTCGAGGTTCACCAGGAAGAAGGCGAATAGCGCGCTCGCGACCATGAAGCCCAGGGGCGCACCGAGCTGCGGGATCATCGCGTACCAGCCGCGGCGCTCCCGGGGCGCGTTCATGGCGAGCAGGGAGGCGAGCCCGTCCCAGGCGCCGCCCAGTGCCAGGCCCTGAAGGATCCGGAGGACCGCCAGGAGGTAAACGGATGAGATGCCGATGCTATCGTAACGCGGCAGGAAGCTGACCGCCGCCGTGGCGCCCCCGAGCAGGAACAGCGCGATCGTGAGCTTGACGCTGCGCCCGTGCCGGCGATCGATCGCCATGAAGATCACGGAGCCGATCGGCCGGGCGATGAAGGCCAGGGCGAAGATCGAGAACGCGTACAGTGTGCCGGTCAGCGGATCGACGAAGGGGAAGAACACCTTCGGGAAAACCAGCACGCAGGCGATGCCGAATACGAAGAAGTCGAAGTATTCGGACGCGCGGCCGATGACCACGCCGATGGCGATCTCGTTCGGGTGGACCTTGTGGTCCCCCATCGCCTGCTGAGCATCGCGCTCAAGGGTCGTGGCCGAGGCCATTGGGGTGTTCGCACTCATGGTTGACTGCCGCCCTCGCCGCGCACCCGTTCGGGCGCCATGGCCGGAACCGCCTCATGCGGCATGTCCAGAGGTATCGCAACCGGCATCCGACGCAAGTTCACCCACTGACGCATGCATGGCACCCCCATGCCAGCCCTGCTGTCCACACATGCGGGGCGGCCTGCTGCGGCGGGCGCAACCCGTCGCCGCGCCGCCGGCCGAGCCCGCTCTCCTAGACCCGGTAATGCGCCGAATTCCGTGACAGGTTGATGTTGTAGTAGGGGTCGGCCCGAAGTTCCGGACCCCAGCGGTCGAGCATGGTCAGCACCTCGCCCTCGAAGCGCTTGCGCTTCTCGGGCGTGTCCTCGGCGCCTCGGCTCTTCGATTCGTGGTGAATCAACTTGGCGAACGGCGTCCACACGATGCGGTAGCCGGCCCGGCGGATCTTGAGGCACAGGTCGACGTCGTTGAAGGCGACCTTCAGGGCCTCGGCATCGAAGCCGCCGACCGCCTCGAACACGTCGGCGCGCATGGCCAGGCAGGCGCCCGTGACCGCCGAGACCTCGTGGGCGATGACCATCCGGCAGAAATAGCCGGGATCGTCGTCCGGCACGCCGAGGTGGCTGTGGCCGGCGACGCCGCCGATCCCCAGCACGATGCCGCCGTGCTGGATGGTCCGGTCCGGGTAGAGCAGCTTCGCCCCGACGGCGCCGACCTCCGGCCGCACCGCGTGCCGCACCAGTTCCCCGAGCCAGCCGGGCTCCAGCACCTCGACGTCGTTGTTGAGGAACAGGAGCACCGGCCCGGCGGCGGCGGCCGCGCCGCGGTTCGACAGGTCCGAGAAGTTGAAGGCCCCGGGGACCGGCACGATGCGCACGCGCGGGTCGTCGCGATACCGGGCGAACAGGGCGGCGGTCTCGGGCTCGCGGCTGTCGTTGTCGACGATCACCACTTCGATGTCGGGATAGTCGGTGCGACCGAGCAGCCCGTCGAGGGTGACCGACAGGATCTCGGCGCGGTCCCGGGTCGGGATGATCGCGGAGACCCGGGGCGGCGGAACCGGAAGCGGCCGGACCAGGCGGTTGAAGCCCGACGGCCCGCGCTCGGCCCGGCCGCCCCAGGGCGCCACGACCTCGTCGAGGGCGCGCAGGCGCGCCGCCTCGGCCTTGGCCAGGGCGCGGTCCGAGAAGGTCCCGGAGCCCTGCGCGGCGCGCCAATGGTAGAGCACCCGCGGGATGTGGCGGATGCGGGACGGGTCGAGCCCGTGGGTCAGCCGCAGCAGCAGGTCGTGGTCCTGGCTGCCCTCGAAGCCCGGGCGCAGGCCGCCGACCGCCCGCAGGGCGTCGGTCCGGACCACGGTGAGGTGGTTGATGTAGTTCTGCGCGTAGAGCAACTCGCGGTCGAAGCCCGCCTTGAAATGCGGGTCGAACCGGCGGCCGCGTCCGTCGATCTTGTCCTCGTCGCTGTAGATCAGCACCAGATCCGGATCGAGGCGGAGCGCCCGGGCGACCTCGTAGAAGGCGTCCTCGGTGAGCACGTCGTCGTGGTCCATGAAGGCGCAGACGACACCGCGGGCGAGGCCCAGGGCGTCGTTGGTGGCCCGGGCGATGTGGCCGTTCTCGGACCGGGCGAGCACGCGGATGCGCGGATCGGCCTCGGCGGCGCGTTCGAGGATCCGGGGGATCGCGGGCCGGGTGGAGGCGTCGTCGACGACGCACAGTTCCCAGCGCGGGTAGAGCTGCGCGCGCAGGGAGGCGAGGGCGGCCTGGAGCACCTTCGGGTCCGGGTCGTGCACCGGCATCAGCACGGAGATCAGCGGCGGATCGGCCCAGGCGGCGATCTCGGCGGCGATCCCGTCCCGCTCCGTCCGGCGATAGCCGTGGGCGCGGATCCAGGCCTCGTATCCGGTCACCCGGCGGTGAGCCAGCGCCCGGCCCAGGAAGCCGCGCGCCCGCACCTTCTTGCCGAGGATCCGCCAGTAGAGCGCCTGCAGGGCCAGCGCCGGCTCGCGCAGGATTGCGCGCGGCACCAGGGTCGGCCGGTCGAGGCGGCGCACCGTGATCCGGCGCAGCCGGGCCGGGACCCGACCGGCGGGATCGGCCACACGCAGGGCGACGACGCCCTCGGGGAGCCGGCCGATCCACGTGAAGGCGCCCCCGCCCGACGCCTCCTGGGGCAGCAGCGGCC
>NZ_VRVD01000185.1:0-8224 GCF_008040015.1 Methylobacterium sp. WL18
GGCGCCGCCCGTGGCCATCACGCGCCCCGGTCGAGGCGCCGGGCCGCGCTGAAGCGGTTGAGGAAGCGCGGCTCCTTCTCGGGGGCGATCCGGATCGCGAGGTGCACGGTGCCGTCGGCCTCCGCGCGTCGGTCCAGGATCTCGGCGTTCTCGTAGAGCCAGTTGAGCGCCGCCCCGTCCTCGGGGGGCAGCGACACCGCGAAGCTCGTCCGGTGGCGGCCGATCCGCGCCTCGATCCGGGCGGTGAGCGCGGCGAGCCCCTCCCCGGTCAGCGCAGAGACCAGTACCGGCGCGTCGCTGTCACGGTCGTTGCGGGCCTTGGCCTGGCCGCTGAGGTTCATCAGCCGGGTGCGCTCGTCGTCGTCGAGGAGGTCGGACTTGTTCCAGACCTCGATGATCCGCTCGGCCGTGGTCTCGATGCCGAGTTCGCGCAGCACATCGCCGACATCCTCGGCCTGGGCCTCGGAATCGACGTGGCTGACGTCGCGCACGTGCAGCAGCACGTCGGCCTCGATCGCGTCCTCCAGGGTCGCCCGGAACGCCGCGATCAAAGCGGTCGGCAGGTCGGAGATGAAGCCCACCGTGTCGGACAGGATGACGTTTTCGCCGTGCGGCAGCTTGGTCGCCCGCGCGGTCGGGTCGAGGGTGGCGAACAGCATGTCCTTGGCGGTGACCTCGGCGCTGGTCAGGGTGTTGAACAGGCTCGATTTTCCGGCATTGGTGTAGCCCACCAGCGCGACGATCGGGTACGGCACCCGGGCCCGGCTCTGCCGGTGCAGGCCGCGGGTCCGCACCACCGCGTCGAGGTCGCGCTCGATCCGGGTCATGCGCTCCTGGATCATGCGCCGGTCGGCCTCGATCTGGGTCTCGCCGGGGCCGCCCAGGAAGCCGAAGCCGCCGCGCTGGCGCTCCAGGTGGGTCCAGGAGCGCACGAGGCGGGACTTCTGGTAGGCGAGGTGGGCGTGCTCGACCTGGAGCGTGCCCTCGCGGGTCGAGGCGCGCCGGCCGAAGATCTCGAGGATCAGACCGGTGCGGTCGATGACCTTGGCGCCCCAGGCCTTCTCGAGGTTGCGCTGCTGCACCGGCGAGAGCGCGCAATCCATCACCACGAGGCCGATCTCGCGGGCGCGGATCATCCCGGCGATCTCCTCGACCCGGCCTTTGCCGAGATAGGTCGAGGGGCGGATGCGCGGCAGGCTGATCGCGACGCTCTCGACCACGTCGAGCTCGATGGCTGCGGCGAGTCCGGTCGCCTCGTCGAGGCGCGCCTCCACCGAGCGGGTCGGCTGGGCGGGCCCGTGGCCCGGTCCTCCGGGCCCGGGGGCACCGCGGGCCAGATAGGGCCCGATCACCAGGGTGTGGGTCGCCGCGGCGATCTCGCCCTCGGGCGCGGCCTGTGCCTGGAGCCGGGCCTCGCCGGACGTCAGCGTCTCGCTCATGCAACCTTTAACGCCGCCCGCGCGCCGGCAGCTTCGTTCGAGAACTCGGATTGTTTCGACATGGGGATTCGGCGGGGCCGGGCCAAGATGCCGGGAGTCAGGAGGTTGGGATTGGGGAGATCCGAATCCGGCAGCCAGCTGGATTCGGCCTATCCCACCCGCGCCCTCATCCTGAGGCGCCGGAGCGCAGCGGAGGCCTCGAAGGAGCCCTCCAGCTGGCCGCGCGATCCCTTGAGGCCTCCTTCGAGGCGGCTCCGCCGCACCTCAGGATGAGGGGAGAGTGCGGGATCGTCCTGGGATTCGCCGCTGCCCGTGCGGCGAGGCGGCCCGCTGCCGGCATCGCGGCCCCGGAGAAAGCGAACCGATCGCCCTTCCCCCCAAAAAAATCACGCCTTCTCGGCGGTCTCGTCCGGCTCGAACAGCTGCACCGGGTGGCCGGGCATGATCGTGGAGATCGCGTGCTTGTACACGAGCTGCGAATGGCCGTCCCGGCGCAGCAGCACGCAGAAATTGTCGAACCAGGTGACCACGCCCTGGAGCTTGACGCCGTTGACGAGGAAGATGGTCAGCGGGATCTTGTTCTTGCGGACATGATTGAGGAACGTGTCCTGAAGGTTTTGTGCGCGTTCGCCCGCCATCTTATTTGCCTTTTCGTTATCCCGGCGCGAAGGGCTCGGGTTGGGTACGCGACGTCGGAATCTGTCACGTGGTTGGGGCCGTCACGTGCGGGATCGTCCGATCATCCCGCACGGACCGAGTCTACAGCATGACGGCGTGAAAGCCCGGGGGCAAGCAAGCCCCGTTCCGCCCGATCCGTGACGGATCGGCGTCAGTTTCACGGGTCGTCCCCCGTCTGCGCCCCCCTCGCGCCCCGGCGTGCTACGGGCCGATGCCCAGGGACTTCAGCTTGCGGTGAAGCGCCGAGCGTTCCATGCCGATGAACTCGGCGGTGCGCGAGATGTTGCCCGAGAACCGCGCGATCTGCGCCACGAGATACTCGCGCTCGAAGATCTCGCGCGCCTCGCGCAGCGCCAGGCTCATCAGCTTCTCGCCGCCGGCGCCCCCCGGGGTGGTCGGCACCAGGGCGCCGATCTCGGAGGGCAGCATCTCCGAGGTGACCTCTTGGTCCGGGTCGGCCTGGGTCAGGATCATCAGCCGCTCGACGTTGTTCTTGAGCTGGCGGACGTTGCCCGGCCAGTTGTGCGACTGGAGCACCGCCATCGCGTCCTCGGCGATCACACGCTTGGGCAGGCCGGTCTGGGACGAGATATTGTCCATGAAGAACTGGATCAGCTCGGGCACGTCCTCCCGGCGCTCCGACAGGGCCGGCACCCGCACCGGCACCACCGAGAGCCGGTGGAACAGGTCCTCGCGGAAGCGGCCCGCGGCGATCTCTTCGGCGAGATCCCGCGACGAGGACGAGATGATCCGGACATCCACGTGGACCCGGGTGGTGCCGCCGACGCGCTGGAAGTTCTGATCGACCAGGACGCGCAGGATCCGGTTCTGGCTCTCGCGCGGCATGTCGGCGACCTCGTCGAGGTAGAGGGTGCCGCCATGGGCCTCCTCCAGGGCGCCGACCCGCCGGCCGGACTCGCCCTCGACCCCGAACAGCTCCGACTCCATGGTCTCGGGCAGGATTGCGGCCGCGTTGAGCAGCACGAACGGGCCGTTCGACCGCGCCGAGGCCTTGTGCAGGCTGCGCGCCGCGAGCTCCTTGCCAGAGCCCAGCGCCCCGGTGATCATCACCCGGGCGTTGGTCGGCGCGACCCGGTCGATGGTCTGGCGGAGCTGGTTGATCGCCAGCGAGCCGCCGACGATGCGGTTCGGGTTGCCGGAGCGCGCCGTCAGGTCGCGGACCTCGCGCCGGAGCCGGGAGGCTTCCAGCGCCCGCTCGGCCACCAGGATCAGCCGGTCGGCCTTGAACGGCTTCTCGATGAAGTCGTAGGCCCCCGCCTTGATGGCCGAGACCGCGGTCTCGATGTTGCCGTGACCCGAGATCATCACCACTGGCAGGTCGGGGTTGGCGGCCTTGATCAGGTCGAGCACCTGCAGGCCGTCGAGGCGCGAGCCCTGCAGCCAGATGTCCAGGAACACCAGGTGCGGCCGGCGCGCCTCGATGGCGGCCAGCGCCTCGTCGGAGCCGCCGGCCGTGCGGCAGCGGTGGCCCTCGTCGTCGAGGATGCCCGCCACGAGGTCGCGGATGTCGGCCTCGTCGTCGACAATCAGGATATCGGCGCTCATGCGTGCATCTCCGCGATCCGGGGGGCCGTCGGTGCGGCGCCCTTCTCCTCTGTCGTGACGGGGCTGGTCTCGGGGCCGGACGGCTCGGGCCCGTGCTCGCGCGGAACCCGCATCTGCACCTGCCCGCCACGGCCGGCGGGGTTGTCGTTCAGCGCGATCCCGCCGCCGTGCTCCTCAAGCACCTTGCTGACGATAGCAAGTCCCAGCCCGGTGCCACCGTCGCGTGTGGTCATGTAGGGCTCGAGCAGCCGTTGGCGCCCCTCCACCGGAAAACCCTTGCCGTTGTCGGTCACCGTGATGACCGCGAAGCCGTCCTCGACCGCGAGACCGAGCGCGATCTTGCCCTTGCCGAGTTCGTCCGCCGGCACCTCGGCCACCGCCTCAACGGCGTTCTTCAGGATGTTGGTGATCACCTGGCTGAGCAGCCGGATGTCGAAGGCCGCCACGATCTTCTCCGCGCTGCCCGCCCCCCCTTGAGCCGAGAACGCGAAGTCGATGTCCGGGTGCGCCACGCGCATCATGAACAGGTTCTGCTTGGCGATCTCGGTGAGGTCGTTCGGCGCGATGGCCGGCTTCGGCATCCGCGCGAAGGCCGAGAACTCGTCGACCATGCGCTTGATCTCGTCCACCTGGCGCACGATCGTGGCGGTGCACTGGTCGAACACCTCCTTGTCGGCGGTGATGACCTTGCCGTACTTGCGCCGGATGCGCTCGGCGGAGAGCTGGATCGGGGTCAGGGGGTTCTTGATCTCGTGGGCGATGCGGCGGGCGACGTCGCCCCAGGCGGAGCTGCGCTGCGCCTGGACGAGGTCGGTGATGTCGTCAAGGGTCACCACCGAGCCGCGCGACGTCCCCTGGGCCTGCTCGCTCGTGACCCGCACGGTCACGGTGCGCTCGCCCCGGGACCGGGTGAGCTGGAGCTGCTGCTGCTGGAGGGCGCGCGGACGGCTCTCGCTCTCGGCGAGCACGGGGGCGAGTTCCGGCACCGCCCGGGCCAGGGGCTGGCCGATCAGGGCCTCGCTCTCCAGGTCGAGCATCCGCTCGGCGGCCGGGTTGGCGATGGTGACGAAGCCCGCCGCGTCGAGGCCGATCACCCCGGGCGAGACCCCCGACAGCACGGCCTCCGTGAACCGGCGGCGGGTGTCGATCAGGTCGTTGGCGGCGATCAGCCCGGTGTGCTGGCGGCGCAGCTCCTGCGTCATCTTGTTGAAGCTCTCGCCGAGATGGGCCAGGTCGCCGCTGGTCTTCTTGGTCGGCACCTGGGCGTAGAAGTTGCCGGACGCGACCTGGTCGGCGGCGTTGATCAGCCGCCGGATCGGCGCCACGAACCGGTTGGCGAAGTTCATGCCGAACCACACCGCCGACAAGAGCGCGATCAGGGCGATCAGCAGGAACACCGACGCGAAGGTGATCTGGATCGAGCGCCGGAGCGAATCGTAGGTCAGATACTCGGCTGCCGCCGCCCGCGAGACGCCCGGGAAGTCGATGGCGAGCTGGCTGACTTCCCGCTGCACCATCAGCACCGCGTCGTCGTAGGCCGGCATCCGCAGCAGCGCGGCGAAGACGCGGCCCTCCGAGGGCAGCAGGCAGATCGGGTCGGTGGAGGTCGCCGCCTCCTCGAAGGCCGCCGCCGAGGGGAGCCGCACCTGCTTGAGCACGTCGATCTTGGCCCGGGCCACCACGTCGGTAGGTCCGCGCATGATCTGCGCCACCGGCAGGCCGAGATTGGTCGCCCGCGTGGTCAAAAAGTTCTCGAACCAGGCCCGGTCCCGGTCGAAGTTCGGGCGCGCCCGGGTCAGGTCGTCCACCAGGATGCGGATTTCCCGGGCGAGCGACTGGCACTGGTTCTCCTGGTAGGCGTCGGCCACCTCGACGGATTTCAGCACCACGTCCCGGACCCGGTCGGTGAAGCCGAGCGACAGGCCCCGGTCGATGGTCACCGACGCCACCACGGCCAGCAGCACGGTGGGCAGGATCGCGATCAGCGAGAACAGGCCGACGATGCGCGAGTGCAGCCGGGCCACCGCGGCGTTGGCCTTGCGGGCGTGCAGGAAGACCCGCGCCTCCCAGGCGATCACGAAGACCAGCCCGAGCACCAGGACGGCGTTGATGCCGAGCAGCGTGACGCCGTAGGCCGGCGTCGGCGTCACCCGGATCACCCCGGCCAGGATCAGGAAGGTCGCCAGCGCCGAGATCAGCGCGGTCACCACCACGGCGGCGCCGATCCAGCCCGGCCCGCGCGGCCCGGGCTTCAGCGAGTCCGCGAGCGGCGTGCTCGGCTCCTGGGGCGTTTCTGCTTGAGCGGGTTCTTCGGCCGCCTGGCTTGTCCCCTCGCCCACCGGCTCGGCAGGCGGCTGGACACCCCCCTCGGGGTCCGGCGCAGGGCCTTCCACAGGCGGTGAGCGTCGCAGAAACGGCATGACTGGTGCAGGGCCACAACAGTGTGGCGGAATTAATACGAATCGCGGCACCCCGGAGGCGGCGGGTGATCCATTCCGCCGCAGGGGCCGACGTCGGCGCAGCGCCAGCGGTGCTTCGGTTTGAGCGTTTCCGAGTGTCAGCTTACATTGGGCTGCACGAAAAGTTCTGCGGGGGTTTGAGGAATGAGCGACGGGTTTCTGTCCGCTGCGATCATAACCCCGCTGATGCTCGCGGCGACCGCCGGCTTCGTCTACTGGTTCACGAGCCGGCAGGATCGGCGCGACGCGTCGGAGCGCGAGCGCTAGGATTTCGGCACCGCCCTCAAGGCAGGTGCTTCATATCAGCGCATCGAGGTCAAACCTCGGTCGGACGAGACTGGTTTTCGAGCCGTCGCGACCGTGACGACCCCGCTCATCCCTTGACCCCACCGGCACGGCCCCGTACCCCCGCCCGTGGAGGCGAACGGGGTCTGGTGGCCCCCCTGGTCTTCAAAACCAGTGGTACGCCAACAGCGTACGGTGGGTTCGATTCCCATCCGCTTCCGCCAAGCCCCCGCCCCCCTTGCAGCCAGAACCGACTTCGCCGCGCCGGCGCCCGCATTCCTGTCCGCAGGTGGGCACGGTCTCGACGGCGGCTCCGAGGGGCCTGATCGGCGCCTCTCCAACCCAAACCCTACGGCGCATCCGGCGGCCCCGCCCGTAGCCTGGCTCCCGGACGCACCCGACCCCGGCCGTGTCGCCCAGCGTCGCGGGCTGTTTGAAACCGGACCGGCTTGCGCGCCTCGCTCTAGGATGGTCCGATCCGGGTGAGGCACTCGCAGAAGTTCGCCTAAAAAAATCCGGAGGAGACCCGCCATGCTGTCACGCCGGCAAACCCTCGCCTTGGCCCTCGCCAACGGCCTCGCCCTGACCGACACGGCGGCCCGGGCCGCGGGACAGGCCGCCGCGCCGACCGTCAGGAGCCCGGTCTCGTTCGAGGTTCCGCCGGGGGCGTGCGACTGCCACGTCCACGTCATCCCCGATCCGGCCCGGTTCCCGTTCTGGGCGGGGCGCGGCTACACCCCGCCGGTCGATCCGCCCGAGAGCCTGCTCGCCCTCCAGCACGCGCTCAAGCTCGACCGCGTGGTGATCGTGACGCCCAGCGTCTACGGCACCGACAACGCGGCCACCCTCGACGGCCTGCGCCTGCTCGGCCCCCAGCGCGCCCGCGGCGTTGCGGTGATCGGGCCCGGGACCGGCCCGGCCGAGCTCGATGCCCTGGCCCAGGCCGGCATCCGCGGCATTCGGGTCAACCTGGAGCAGGCCGGCGTGTTCGATCCGGCGGCCTCGGCCAAGGCGCTGGAGAGCGCCGTCCAGCTGATCGGGCAGCGGCCCTGGCACCTCCAGGTCTATGCCCGCCTGTCGGTGATCGGCCCGCTGAAGCCGCAGCTGGCCGCCCTGCCGGTGCCGGTGGTGTTCGACCACTTCGCCGGCGCGCAGGCGGCCCTCGGCCCCGACCAGCCGGGCTTCGGCGACGTGCTCGACCTCGTGCGCGGCGGCCAGGCCTGGGTGAAGCTGTCGGGCGCCTACCGCGCCTCGACCCGGGCGCCCGACTATCCAGACGTGGCCCCGCTGGCCCGGGCCCTCGTGGCGGCGAACCCGGAGCGGCTGGTCTGGGGCAGCGACTGGCCGCATCCGGACAGCACGCCCAAGCCCGGCCGCAAGCCCACGGACCTCGCGCCCGCGCAGGACATCGATGACGGCCGCCTACTCGACCTGCTCGCCACCTGGGTGCCCGACCGCGCCACCCGTGACAGGATCCTTGTCGAGAATCCCAAGCGGTTATACGACTTCTGAGAGAAACGTGCGGTGACAGATACACCCGGACCGAGCACCCGGTCCCGGGCGCCCGCCTGGCCGTGCGCCCTGGAGGAGACCGTGATGCAGGGTCTGGACCATCGTCCCGAACGCCGGTGGCCGGCATTCGGGACAGATCCCCGCGGACGCAGGGACCGCCGGTTCGGGCCGGGATCCGCCGTCCGGGGCGAGGCCGGAGCACGGATCGGCCGACCGGCCGCGGCCGGCCAGATCTTCGATCACGCCTCCGGCCGCGCGCGGGGCCTGCTCGGCCTGCTGACGGCC